>CAIJNJ010000453.1 GCA_903821975.1 uncultured Bacteroidota bacterium | reverse complement strand
CCATTTCGTCGGGGCTTAATTTATTGTCGCGGGCTTTGCCTGCCAGCTCCACTACTTTCTTTTCAATGTCCGCCATGCTCATGCTCTCTGCATTGCGTATCACCGGCACCACGAGGCCCTTGGGGGCTGATACGGCTATAGATATATCGCAATAGTCGTGGTATACGATCGACTCACCATCTATGTAGGCATTCACGGCAGGCCATTCCTGTAGTGCCGTGCAGCATGCCTTTGTGAAGAACGACATAAAGCCGAGGTTCACACCATGCGATTCTTTGAAAGTATCTTTGTACTGCTTGCGTATCTCCATGATGCGCGTCATGTCCACCTCGTTAAACGTGGTGAGCATTGCCGTGCTGTTCTTGGCTTCCACCAGCCTGCGCGCAACAGTCTTGCGCAGGTTGCTCATTTTATCACGGCGCTCTTCGCGGGTAAATGCGGTATCGCCGCCCTTACGGCCGGGATGTGATATCGCTTCCAGCACATCCTGCTTCATGATGCGGCCCTTGCTGCCGCTGCCTTTTACCTCTGCGGGCTTCACCTGCTTATCGCTCATTATGGCTTGCGCCACAGGCGTAGCTTTTGAAGGGGCTGCCGCAGGCGCCGGTGCTGCATCCTGCTTTTCTGCCCCTGTTTTCGGCGCTGCAGTCTGTTTGTCTGCAACTGCCTCCTGCTTTTCTGCCCCAACGGGCTTAGCTGCTTTATCATCGATAGAACAGGCAATATCTCCTATACTGAGGGTGGCGCCTTCCTGTGCTACTATATGTAATGTTCCTGCCTGCTCGGCATTGAGTTCAAAGGTTGCTTTCTCCGATTCCAGTTCGCACAGTATTTCATCCCTGTTCACATAATCGCCTTCTTTCTTCAACCACTTTACGAGTGTTACCTCACTTATTGATTCGCCTACGGTGGGAACCTTGATATCTATCATAACTGTATCTTTTACCTTTTCGAACGGGCAGCAAATTTACCAAACTGTACACTATAAAGCAAAAAGAAAGAGAGAAAGGAAGGCTTACCCTGCCAGCCACATGCCCACCCTGCATAGCAACAGGCCGATGACAACACTGAGCCCCATATACATCAGCGCCAGGGTAGACTGGCCTTTTTGCATAAGTGTTACATTCTCAAGGGCAAAAGTGGAAAACGTGGTAAACCCGCCGCAAAAACCGGATGCCAGTAACAAATATCCACCTACCTGCAACTGCTGCCTGCCCGCAAGGCCGAACAACAGACCGATGATCAGTGAACCCACAACATTAATAGTAAATGTGGCGAACGGGAACGGATTGACAATAAATTTATTCATCACCAGGCTCACGCCATACCTTGCCATGGAGCCTACCGCCCCACCCGCACCCACCAATAAAAAACCTTTGAAATTCAAATCACCTATTTTTTAGCAATCCAATGTACGAATTTTATCTATAACAACTCTCCTCCTTTTTTCAAGGAGGAGTACCCGCAGGGGGAGGTGGTCTTCCCCCTCCTTTTTCAAGGAGGAGTACCCGCAGGGGGAGGTGGTCTACTTATTATTAGGAGTGGCAGGGGTTATGATCTGGCGTCATCGCGAGGTACGAAGCGATCTCACGAAATGTCCTCTCAAACGCTCATTTGTGCCCTCTCGTTAAAAAGGCTGAAGGAAGGATAAAAATAGCACTTCGAATCTCCATACATTCTCCTTACTTTCATATTGGTTTGAAACGCATGATCTTGATAACGATAATATGTTATATAAAATCTTAAGTACTGAGCTGGGCGGCTCTATAGATAACACCACAAGCACCTACGACACCACGCGCCTGTATGCCCGCATGCCGTGGTACAGCCTGGAATACCAGGATGTGATAAAGACAGACTGATGATTTGGGATAATACTATAAAGCAATGAGCAGCTTATGCATACGCCTTACGGTGCAAAAAAATACGTTAAAACCTTATTTGATACATATAACAAGATGCAACAGATGCAAAAGGAAAACGATGCAAAAGAGAAAAAGGAAATCTCAAAAGAAAAAATGCTCACCTCAGTAGTTAAAAAAAAGAGCTGATATTTAAACCTAATAACATGTATATATTTCCATTTATTTTAAAGAAAATAATTATTGTAGATAATTCGGTTGAATTTATGAAAAGTATGAATGAGGGAGTTGAGCACGAAAAAAGATCGAAAAGGGTACCGTCACAAAAAAGATATTTTAGCTACGATATAGATAGTAGATTTTATGGAAGTTCATTTATTATTGGACCTAAACTTTCATCTCTTATTAGCAATTTATCATTTCAGCCAATAATGAGAGGAAGAATATATTCACGAGAAATGGGAAAATCTAAAGTTGTGCTTGTGATCTACCCTTTTTTAGGTGGTATTTTAACGTTATTATTTGGATACAGCATTGCAATTTTTGGAGTATATAAACATTTTATTGTTAAAAACTATTCTTCAGCAATGCCATTGATTTTTTTAGTCATGTTCTTGTATTTGCTCTTAATACGTGCTTTTAACAGGGGTGCAAAACAATATTTAGCATTTATAAATGACGTAATACAAAATGACAATTTCGTGTATCTAGCGAAGGAGATATAAATTATTGATCTTGGGCTGCATTAATATGCCTCTTATCTTTGTGTTAGAATTAACCGCTTTTCACCTACTGACTTTCGCACTAAATCCTTTTGTATTTTGTGCCCTTTGTGAAAATTACTTTGTGTACGCTGTAGTTAAATAAAAATCCACCAAAAAATCAACTGAAAAAGTGGGGCATTAGCCTGTGTCTAGTCCCTAAAAAAGTTTACACATAAAATGTGTAAACAATGGACAAAACAAAACAACGGCAAGGCCGAAAAGGTCAAAAAGGCAGCACGAAACATGAT
>CAIJNJ010000452.1 GCA_903821975.1 uncultured Bacteroidota bacterium | reverse complement strand
CAGCCGGTAGCAGGGACAGCGGTAGTCGTGTAGCCGCTTGGTGATGTAACACCACCTGGGCCGGCAAAATAATCTACGCTTGCTTCACGATGAACCCATTCCAGTTTAAATTCTACACTTTGATTTGGTGTCCAGCTAAGGCCAGTAGAGCAATCCCATCCGGTAAACTGGTCGCCGGGATTTTCAGTAAAGGGATGTGTTCCTGCAGGTTGTGTCGGGTTATAAGGATTTGGGAATGGGCTTGCGTCTCCCGTTGGGGCGAGCACAAGGTAGCGGCCAGGGTTGGTCATCCAGCCACCGCCGATATACCAGCCAAGGTGATTTTTGCAAAACCACATTTTGTTATATACCATCCAGCTTGCAAAATACTGGGCAGGGCCTTTTACCGCATCACTTGTAAATCCATTTACGCCATCACCTTTTTCAAAACCGATATCGCCAGTCATTGAAAATGCAGCCCTGTTTATACCACTTGTTTTTGATCCTTGGTAATATCTGAGTAAAAAGCTATTATCTGAATGGAATCTATGCCGGCCTATAAGCCCGGCTGCATCTGTGCCCCAATAATCATTGGTAAGTAATTTCAGGTATTCTTTTGGAATCCAGGTAATATTGCAACCGACGCCCGGTAACTGGTTAAACATGCCGTAGCTCTGCCATCCGTTAATGATCCATGGTTCTACCTTCAGTGATTTGCTCAGCCACATTTGTATCCTGATACCATTAAAGAACCATGGAGTATTGTCTGATGTATAAGATGCCTGGTACTCCCAGTTTTCTTCCTGGTAGTAAGAGTTAAGGCCTATGTAAGACATGAACAGACCAAAGTCAACGTTCATACCGCCATAAAATATGTTCTTAAAATGGTAGCCAACATATGCTTCGTCAAGATAACGGTAAGCATCTGTCAGGTCATATTGACCACGGTACGGGCTAAGGTCATTCCGGGGAACAACCTGTGAACGTGCACCAAATTGTGTCATTATGCGTCCACGGGCATTACCATAACTGAAATCACCCCCTAAGTTTATTGCAGATATTACCATCTCATCATTGCGGGAAAGCGCGGTAGAGCCAACAACCGTATGATCTATGGGGTTATTGAATGAATGGGTGGCATTACAGTCAATTAATATTGACGGGGTAAAGTATGGTATGTGGAATATAGAAGAGTCTCTTCTGTCATTACCATTCACCCATGTCTGATCATAGCCATCCCAGGTTACTCCTTCTGCGGGGCGTGGTGCAACTTCCGGTGCCATTGTACCATCATTAGGATTGATCGTTTGTGCACTAGCTGTTTGTGTAAGCAATATGGCCGCTAATGATGCCATCAATGCTGCTTTTGTTCTTCTCATGTTGTTTGTTTTTAGAGTGTGTTTAAAATTGCTGTAAAATTCTTACTTAAGGTTATCTAAATCAATATTCAGTTTTAAAACGTTTATACGGTCCGGACCCATACCCATCACAGGCCCTTCGATATGTGCTTTTACAAGTGCTTCAACTTTATTTTTATCCAGGCCGCGCGCTTTAGCTACCCTCGCTACCTGAACTTCAGCACCTTCTACGCTAATGTGCGGATCAAGGCCGCTACCGCTGGCAGTAACCATATCTGATGGTATATCGGCTTTGTTTATGTCTGGGTTATGTTTCATAAAAGTGTCAATTGTTGCCTGTACCTGTGCCAGGTAATCGGGGTTATCCGGCCCTTTGTTACTGCCACCTGAACCTGCTGCATTATAATTTACAGCTGATGGGCGCGACCAGAAGTACTTGTCATCAGAGAACTTCTGCCCGATATTTTCATAATAGTATTTACCGTTGCTGTCCTTTATGGTAAACCCTTCACCTTTGTTAGGTGCCGCCTGTGCTATCCCCCACATCACTACCGGGTAAACACCTGAGAAGAACAGGATACATAGAATTGTGAGTATTAATGATGGAATTATTTCTTTTTTCATTTTTTCTGTTTTTATTTTTTTACATAAATATTGCCACGGCCATGTCTATCAGTTTGATACCCAGGAAAGGCACGATTACCCCGCCCAATCCGTATACCAATAAGTTCCTTCTCAACAATGCGCTTGCACCTATTGGTTTATAAGCCACGCCTTTCAAAGCCAGCGGTATCAGCAACGGAATGATAATAGCGTTGAAGATTATCGCAGAGAGAATAGCGCTCGACGGGCTGTGCAGGCTCATGATATTGAGCCGCTGCAAGGCCGGGATCGATGTAATGAACAAAGCCGGGACAATGGCAAAGTACTTTGCTACGTCGTTTGCTATTGAAAATGTGGTCAATGTGCCACGTGTCATCAGCAATTGCTTGCCTATTTCCACTATCTCTATCAGCTTGGTAGGGTCATTGTCAAGATCCACCATATTGCCGGCTTCTTTTGCTGCTGCAGTACCACTGTTCATTGCCACGCCTACATCGGCTTGTGCAAGAGCGGGAGCATCATTCGTACCATCACCCATCATTGCTACCAGCTTGCCGCTGTTTTGCTCTTTACGGATGTAGGCCATCTTATCTTCCGGTTTTGCCTCGGCTATATAATCATCCACTCCGGCCTTTTCAGCTATATACTTGTCGGTAAGCGGGTTGTCACCCGTAACCATTACTGTCTTTACCCCCATTTTCCTGAGGCGGGCAAACCGCTCCTGTATACCGGTTTTTATGATATCCTGCAACTCCACGACACCAAGCACCTTGTCATTTTCAATGACTACCAGGGGAGTGCCGCCATTAGCAGCAATTCCATTTACAACGGTTGTAATTTCAGGTTCAAAAATGTTCCCTGCCTTTTGTACCATTGCCTTGATAGCATCACTCGCACCTTTCCTGATCTTGATACCATTAGCCAGGTTCACACCACTCGATCTTGTTTCAGCAGTGAAATTGATCTGGTGCAGCACTTCAGACTGGTATTTATCATACTTATCAGCAGATGGGTTGTCTGCCAGCAATTTCTTGCCAAGCTCTACGATGGATTTTCCTTCCGGTGTTGTATCAGACCCAGAACTGAGTATTGCAGCTTGTGTCATTTCACTTAATGATACACCAGGCGCGTTATAAAAATTGGTGGCTTTACGGTTGCCTATGGTTATTGTTCCGGTTTTATCAAGCAATAAGACATCCAGATCGCCGGCAGTTTCTACTGCTTTACCTGATTTGGCAATAACATTAGCCCTCAAAGCCCTGTCCATACCTGAAATGCCAATTGCTGAAAGCAAGCCACCGATAGTGGTGGGTATCAGGCATACAAACAAAGAGATGTAAGCTGATATAGGTATAGGTGTTTGTGCGTAGGCTGCAAATGGTTGCAAGGTGACACACACAATAATAAATACCAGTGTGAACCCGGCAAGCAATATGGTAAGGGCTATTTCATTAGGTGTCTTTTGCCTTGATGCACCTTCCACAAGCGCTATCATCTTATCAAGGAAACTCTCACCCGGCTCTGTAGTAACCTTTACTTTTATTTTATCCGAAAGCACTTTTGTGCCGCCTGTTACGGACGATTTATCTCCGCCTGCTTCACGGATCACCGGAGCCGACTCCCCGGTAATGGCTGATTCGTCGATAGTGGCTATTCCTTCAATTATCTCTCCGTCTGTGGGGATAATGTCGCCTGTTTCGCAGATGAACATATCCCCTTTTACCAATTGCGATGATGGTACAATATGTACTTCATTTACAAAAATATCCCCAAGCACTTCAACTTTTTTTGCAGGAGTGTCTTCCCTTGTCTTACGCAAAGAAGCGGCTTGTGCTTTTCCCCTCGCTTCCGCCAGCGCTTCTGCAAAATTTGCAAATAACAACGTTGCCAGGAGTATCAGAAATATGATCAGGTTGTACACAAATGATCCCTGGCTCTTTTCACCGGCCAATATCCATGCGCAAACAAACATCATCACTACCGTTCCTATCTCAACGGTAAACATTACAGGGTTACGAAACTGGTTTCTCGGGTTGAGCTTGATGAAGGACTGCTTAACAGCCTCCAAAACCAGGTCTTTTTTAAATAAACCTTCTTTACGATTCCTTTTCATTTGAATATTATTGAAGTGTTTTCCTTTTGACTTTTAACTTTTGATTTTTGACTTTTTAATGCATCTTCATCCATTCTGCAATTGGCCCTAATGCCAGTGCAGGAAAGAACGCAAGCGCCGCTATGATCACTTTTACCGCAAATACCAGCAATCCGAAAGTCCCTGTATCTGTCTTAAGTGTACCGCTACCTGCAGGAATAAACTTTTTACTTGCCAGTAAGCCGGCAATTGCCACAGGCCCTATTATTGGCAGGAACCGTGAAAAAAGCAGAACAATACCTGCGGTAATATTCCAGAATGGATTGTTATCGGCCAGCCCTTCAAAACCACTGCCATTGTTTGCAGAGCAGGAGGTATATTGATAGAGCATTTCACTAAACCCATCATATGATGGGTTGTTCAGCCATCCGCTGGCATTATGTTTTCCCGCCGCATCCGCAAACCACCAGCCCATATTTGTATCATGAGCGGTGAAATAGCTGGCTATGGCTGTAAAGGCTAAGATCAGGAATGGGTGAAACAGTGCAATGATCATGGCTATCTTCATCTCCTTTGCCTCTATTTTTTTGCCTAAGAATTCAGGCGTACGGCCCACCATCAAGCCACCAATGAATACTGCGAGGATCACATAGATAAAGAAGTTAAGAAAACCAACACCTACTCCGCCGTAAAATGAGTTGATCATCATTCCCAACAGCATATTCATACCTGATACTGGCATAAAGCTATCGTGCATGCCATTTACTGAGCCGGTGGAGATAACAGTTGTTGCAATGCTCCAAAAGGCAGATGCCGTAGCGCCAAAGCGGACTTCCTTTCCTTCCATATTACCGCCGGGCTGGGAAATACCCATTTTAGCGATGTATGGATTGCCATGTACCTCCGCCTGGATGGCAGGTATCACAAGAATGAGGAAACCTACTGTCATTACACCCCAGAATACCCACGCCAGCCTCCTTTTGTTGCAGTAAAAGCCAAAGGCAAATACCATTGCAAAAGGAATAAGTATTTGTGCTACCATCTGCACTATGTTCGACAGGTAGTTAGGGTTTTCAAACGGATGCGCGGAATTTGCACCGAAGAAACCGCCACCATTTGTACCTAAGTGTTTTATAGCCACAAACGCGGCAACCGGGCCACGGCTCACATGCATTGTATCTCCCTGCACAGACATTACATTATCTATTCCCTTAAAGGTCATAGGTGTGCCTTCAAATAAATGAATGGTTGCGATAAGGATACATATGGGCAGTAAGATGCGGGTGCAACTCTTCAAAAAAAAGTCATAGAAATTTCCCAACTTATCGGTAGTTCTGTCCTTGAGTGCATTAAACACCACTGCTGCTGCTGCCATACCGGTACCTGCCGATGCGAACTGCAGGAACATAAGGCCAAACACCTGGGAGAAATAGGAAAGTCCTGTTTCTCCGCTGTAGTCCTGGAGGTTGCAATTCACAAGAAACGAGACAGCGGTATTAAATGCAAGGTCCGGCGTCATGTTTGGGTTATGATCCGGGTTCATGGGAAGCCAGCTTTGATTGAGCAGGCAAAACATAGCCCATAAAAACCAGATCAGGTTCAACGTTAACAACGCAACCAGGCTCTGTTTCCAATTCATTTCCCTGACCGGGTCAATGCGCGACACTTTATAGAACAGCTTTTCGATCGGGTTAAAGATCACATCTGTCCAGGTACGTCCGCCGCTATATACTTTAGCGATATACTTGCCGAGCGGCACTGCCAATAATAATGTTGCGACAAACATCACAACAACTCCCAGTATTTGTGGATTCATGTAAAAATCAATTTATAATAAGCTAAAATTTTTCCGGTTTAATTAATACATAGACCATGTAACCAAAGGTTAATACGGCTATAATGAATAGTGCTGCCATGACTGCGTTTTTTAATTGTTACCTGATTGTTTCACTGTTTTAGAAAACAAATAATTAACCTTTAATGTATTGTGCACATCATCATACGCACGCACATCTGCACCGCCGAAGAATTTATCAATGAGGTCGATGAATTCACCATTGTCCCTGTATGCATTCTTAAGTTCTCGCACGGTCAATGGTAATATTGCTCCTGCCGGAGTAGTACTGAAATAATACACATTTACCAGTGTGTTGTTTTTGTTTTGGGCGGTGTTTTCTCTCCGAACGTAGATATAGATATTCCCTGCTTCAGCAATGCGGTATTCCAGGTTGTTATAGAATCTGTAAACATCATTGTTGCAATCCCTGTAGCCATACAGTTCATTTTTTT
>CAIJNJ010000451.1 GCA_903821975.1 uncultured Bacteroidota bacterium | reverse complement strand
TGCCCTATGAATTTTGTATTCAGGAACTTCTCGAATATCACACCTTCATTCAACTTATCCAATACACGCTTTCTCTGGTCAATGGAAAGCGGGTTCTTCATGAGGTTTTCGTATGTCTTCTGCACCCAACCGCATTTGCCGGTGTCATTGATATATGTGTATTCGATCCCAACACTTCCTGTGTATAATAATTTCAGCTTTGCCAGAATATCCTTTAATTTCCCGTCTGCCTCTCCAATAAACCTACCCGCGAAAAAAGAAGTGTTCATATCTCCGTCGCTAAGGTTAAATCGGTCCAGGTTCAATTCAGCATGACGGTCTTTTCTTGCACGTATCGGATTGGTGATAGCCACAAGGTGGCCGCGTTTGCGGTAAGCCCTTATCAATTCAAAAACGCCCAGCTCTTTTACCAGTTGGTCATTGTTCAGACTTTTTCCAGAGCCATTTGAGCCAACGGAAACAGCATTATTATTTATTGCAAAATCGAAGCCTTCAAAAAATTTTTTCCATTCCGGATCTACTGTAGAGGAATCTTTCGCAAATTCATTATAAAGCGACTCAATATATGCAGGCGTAGGACCTGTTACGTAAGAAAAATCTTTCATGTAATTCTTGAATATAATTGGGATGCGAATTTACGGCATTCAGCCGGATTTGCCCAATCAAATACACTATTCTCTGTAATAATGGGATTACGTTGTATATGCATAAAAAGCAATAGCGTTCAACATATGAGTTTATCTGTGTTTGCATTAATTTCTTTTGTAAAAATCAAAAACTCACAATACTTTTAGCAGTCAAAAGATAGTGTTGTTTTACACTAATAAAGGGTAATAACCCCCTTTTTAGTATTGACTTTAACCGGAGGAAAATGGCTAACCTGCTTGGATTGGGAGTATTTGGAACTTTTGGGCAATCCTATGGTTTTCAGCAGGCGTTTAACCAGGATGTTCGTTTCAGCCGCAGCCTCGACCTGGATAGCAACGAAATAGAACTTTTCCCCGGTACCGAGTTATTTGCGGTTAGAAGGGAAGTGGTGCGGGGTGTTTATTCCATTTGTTTCTGCATGTATTCTTATGTACGGGAGATGAATGCGAACAGGAGCACCACTTTCCTTGGCTCTTGTATCGTGCTGCAACAAGTGTATATCGAGCCCGACAAGATATATAAGTTGCTCCGCGAATTGCAGGAGGACCTGGTGAACAGTCCGCAGAATATAAACAATAACACCATACAGGCGCGGCAGGTAACAAGCCTGGTGGTTACTGAGCCATCCCAGTTTCAATCGGCAAAGTTCAGTGCCAAGTCAATAGACGATACCCCATACTACAGTACAAAGGTTGATCCCGCTAAAAAATATTTCATACAAACGGAGCACATCGAGAGTGCCAGCCAGGTGATCTCCTTTTTTGAAGAAGCGCTTAAGAATTTCAATGATGTAGATTCCCTGTATTTTACTTTCAGCGACAAGGTGATTGATACGGTGATACGGAAAGGTGGGCTAAAGGTTATCAACTGGGATGACTTTGTTGACCACAAAAACCAGGTGCAGCAGGATATGGTCACTTCAAAGAAGGGGCTAAGGCCCGTTCCTGCGAATATCAGTGAGGAAGCACCAATCGTTAAAGATGAACCGGCTCCCCCAATACCACCGCCTGTACCCGCCTCGCCTGTACCGCCTATCATTGAGACCACAGAAACGGTAGTTGCGGCACCTTCACCGGTTGAACAGACGAAAAAGGAAGACGAGAAGCCGATCAACTTCGATTCCGGTTTTCCTTTCGTTGAATGGGAAGAGCCTGGTAGTCCGTGGTCGATGGATGAGCAACTGAAAAAAGTGCATGAATACAATCGTCTTGTTGCTTTCGCTAAACATTTGCAGGTATGGAACGACGACTACAGGCATACAGTTAGCAACGCACAGGAAAGTGTTCCTGTAGAAGATAAGAAACCGGAGCCTGCTCCCAGGCCGCAGCCACAACAAAAACAGGCGTTCTTTGGTGAAATACCCATAAATAATATAAAGCCGGAACATGAAGATGAACCGGAAGACGGGAAAAAACCATTTTATAAAAAGCGATCTTTTCTTGTTATCGCCGTCCTCATTTTACTGCTTGTTATTGGCGGTGTGTTCTTGGCAAAGTATAGGTATAAACTCAAGAAGCACTTTGCGGATTCACCTGCAACTACACAGGTAAGTGATACCACAAAACCGATAGAGCTTACTCATGATAACGAAATGGGATCAAAGCCGTCGACAGATACCGCCGGTTCAGACAAATCTGCTATTCCGCCGCAAAGTTTCAAATCACTCAATCCGCAACCAACCGGGGAGTTGAATAAAAGCGAAGTCTTAATGATAACCGATGCCGGCATCAGGGGCCGGCATTTACCGGAGATCGTCAGTCTAATTTTTCAGAAATATCCTGCTGCAATTGGAGAGGTATATAAACACCAGTTTACAGACTATTCAATGAGCCTGTTAATGGCAAACAGGTACGCATTCCAGAAAAGTGGTGCCGATTATGTTTGTATAGCGGATACAATATTGCATATCCCTGCATATAAGAGCCAAAAGCCGCCTGTGACCTTCCCTAAATAACACCTTATACCCTTAGCTTATAATAAATTATTGTACTTTGGCTATCTGCATGCAGGCTGATGTTTAAAGATTGTCCTAAAACATTCTTTACTCTTTTATATTTCACTAATTTTGCGCCGTCTAAACACACATCATGGGCTTATTTGATAAACTCTTTAAACGTAATAAAGAGCAGCAGGAACAAAAAGAGGCGCTGGAAGAAGGGCTGAAAAAGACGAAAGAAGGTTTTTTTTCAAAGCTTACCAAGGCTATAGCGGGTAAAGATAAAGTGGACGAAGAAGTGCTGGACCAGGTGGAAGATGCCCTTGTAAGCGCAGATGTGGGTGTTGATACCACTGTAGTCATAATAGACCGTATTGAGCAGCGTGTAGCAAAAGATAAATACCTGGGAACTTCTGAGCTTAACCGCATATTGCAGGAAGAGATCATGGGGATGCTTACCCGCGCCCCTTCAAATGAATTCGCCACATTTGATGTGCCGGCCGGCAAAAAGCCTTATGTGATATTAGTTGTGGGTGTAAACGGGGTAGGTAAAACAACTACTATTGGTAAACTTGCTTATAATTTCAAGAAGAATGGAAAGAACGTGCTATTGGGTGCAGCAGATACATTCAGGGCTGCGGCGGTAGACCAGCTCACTATATGGAGCGACAGGGTAGGCGTGCCTATTGTGAAAAAGGAAATGGGCAGCGATCCGAGCTCTGTGGCATATGATACAGTAGAGAGCGGCATAGCAAGGGATGTAGATGTTATCATCATAGATACCGCGGGCCGACTGCATAACAAAGCACACCTGATGGATGAGCTTGGAAAGATACATCGTGTCATAAAAAAGAAAATGCCCGATGCACCGCATGAAGTGCTGCTGGTACTCGATGGCAGCACAGGCCAGAACGCGATAGAACAGGCAAAACATTTTACCGCTGCAACCGATGTAAGCGCCATAGCCATTACCAAGCTCGATGGCACAGCTAAAGGCGGCGTAGTACTGGCGATTGCAAATCAATTCAAGATACCCGTAAAATACATTGGGGTAGGTGAGCGCATGGAAGACCTCCAGGTATTCAATAAGGAAGAGTTTGTAGATAGTCTCTTTAATCTCGAAAGATGAAAAGCTGGCT
>CAIJNJ010000450.1 GCA_903821975.1 uncultured Bacteroidota bacterium | reverse complement strand
GTTCGGGGGTATTTGAAAAATACTTTCGAGGGTATTTTACGATCAAAATAAGAACGCAGATCATACCGGCGACACCTGCTGCAAGCCATACCTCCGGGGTTGAGATAACTACCCAGACAGGTATATATGTCCAGGGCAATTTACTGCCCTTTATTATTTCGCCCATAAAAACCACATTGCCTTCCCAATTGATATGCGCGAGTCTTTTAAACTCCTTTATGAAATAATAAACCGGGTTGCTCCACAAAATAGGCCATGCGATATACAGCATCATGCAAAACCCGATAACGTATAGTACCATATTTTTGAGTACAGGCTTTATTTTTTCTTTCGCCTTAAACAGTATGTATGTATCTGATAAAAAGAACGCAACAAAGATTGGCACCAGTATAATACCCATGGCCCGGATACTAGTAGTGTAGCCACATACAAGGCCAAGGATAAAGTACCACTGTGGTTTGTTTTTTTCAAAAGCTATATGGCTTACAAGGAAAGTGACGATGAACATCGACAAAAAAGGAATGTCCTTACTGTTAAAGTAGGAGTGGCCGTACATACGTGGGTGAAAAGCCAGCAATATGAATGCCACAGAGGCTACAAACTGGTTTTTATAGAGCCTTAGAGCCAGTAAATAGCCGCAAAAAACACTAATCAGGAAAAAAACGTGTGTAACAAGGTGCCGCATTTGAGTTATTTCCCGAATATCATGCAGGTGTAGCAGTTTTTCCGCAAATATCAGCGGCAATTCAAATCCGGTACCCAGGTCTTGAAACTCAATGCTTTTTAAACCTTGATTAGTATGGAAAACATAATCGTATGTGGTATTCCCGATCAGTCGTTGTATCCATTCATCCCATGCAAATCCATAATCTTTGTAGCAAAAAAGAGCAACAGACAGACTGATTCCAAATAGTACAATTCCCGGAAGCCATGCAGTTGCTATCTTTTTCATTTAGTGCATAGTTGATAAGGACTAAATTTATAGCAGATTTCTATCAATAAAAAATCTGTAACGCAATACCATTACTGACCGATCTCATTTTTGACCTTTTAGTTGTTGTTTAGTCTTTTTCTGTTTTTATAAAGGTACCTTTTGCGTCGAAAATAACATCTGTACCTTTTATTTCAGCTTCGTAGCGGGTTTCACCATTTGCCAATGTTATTTGGGCGGCTTCTTTTATTTTTTCTCCTTTATAGTTCTTAGCCAGGTATTCAACTGCAGCAGCCGGCAGGGAGGTTGCTGCAATGCTGTTTTCTGTCTCCAACCAGGCGCCATCAGGAGCAAAAGTGGATGATTTATTTTGATTGCCCACCTTATAATTCGCTTCATAATTTCCTTTCTCTTTTTCCCATTTCACATCAGCTGCAGCGGGTACTTTTCCGGTAAAAGATTTTTTAACAGCATCCGGAACTTTTGATGCGTCCATTTTTTGCGCTGATGCATGAAGGCCAGCTAATAATAAAACAGCAATAATTATCCGTTTCATAAAGTATGTTTAAAATGTGAAATGTAAATGTAGTACCTATTCTTTATGGTTTTAGCTAATTCCTTCGCTCCTTTTAATATCCACCATCTTCACCTGCACCTTGGTCTTGCCATTATACTCGTTCTCTTCAATATTGTAGAGCATATCAAACGGGCCGTTTCTTACGATCTCGTACTTATCACCTATACCAAAGCCGATGCCTTCTATCACCACGCCGTTTTTCTGGTGGGCTACTATGCGCAGGTGTTGCTCCTTTATTGTGTTTGATGAACCCTGGTAGTCGTATAGTCCGCGGGTGAGGAATACGGGCTTCATATTTGCAGGACCAAAAGGTTCAAACTGTTTCAGTAAATTATAGAACGCCGGCTTTACGTAAGACAGCGGTATTTCCGCATCTATTTCTATCTCCGGTACCTGCTGGTCTGCGGTAATTGTTGCGGCAACTATCTGTTCAAACTTTGCCATGAATGCATCTACGTTGCCTTCGGCCATGGTCATACCGGCAGCGTAAAAATGGCCGCCATAATTTTCCAGCAGGTCGCGGCATTCGTGGATGGCTTCATAAATATTAAAGCCAGAAACTGAACGAGCCGAGCCTGTGGCCTTTCCATTGGCATTAGTGAGCATAATAGTGGGACGGTAATAATGGTCTATCAATCGGGACGCTACAATGCCTACCACGCCTTTATGCCAATGCGGCCTGTAGAGCACGGTAGACTTACGCGAACGCATTTTTTCGTCGCCGTCTATAATGGCAAGCGCTTCTTCCGTGGTAATTTTATCCACTTCTTTCCGGTCGTCATTATCGGAATGCAATGCAGCAGCGAGGGCAGGTATTTTATCGGGGTCTGTCTCTATGAAAAACTCCACAGCCTTACGCGCATCATCCATGCGGCCTGCAGCATTTACCCTTGGCCCTATCACAAATACAAGATCGGAGATAGAGAGCGGTTTTGTGACACCGCCTAATTCCTTCAATGTAGATATTGCCAGGCAGGGCGATTCATTTATTCTCTTTATGCCATAGTAGGCCAGTATCCTGTTCTCTCCATCCATAGGCACAATATCAGCAGCTATACTGGTGGCCACGAGGTCCAGGTATTGGTACACGCTTTCCATGGGCTGCTTCCAGTGCATGGCCAGCGCCTGTGCCAGCTTAAAACCGATGCCGCAACCGCTCA
This sequence comes from uncultured Bacteroidota bacterium, assembly GCA_903821975.1. Taxonomy (GTDB): domain Bacteria; phylum Bacteroidota; class Bacteroidia; order Chitinophagales; family Chitinophagaceae; genus Nemorincola. The sequence continues at coordinate 510 of CAIJNJ010000450.1, read as the reverse complement.
GTTCCTTGTATGGATATTTGCAGTCTTTTTGCTTCGGGTTAAGTATGGCAAATGCAGGTGGTATATGATCGTCGGGCAGGTGATGGTCGCAAACGATAACATCTATACCCAGCGACTGCGCATAAGTTATCATCTCCACCGATTTTATGCCGCAGTCAAGCGTTATAAGCAGTGTATAACCATTACCATGTGCATAGTCTATGCCTTGCTTGGAAATGCCATAACCTTCTTTGTAGCGATGCGGTATGTAATAAGACAGAGGGCCGCTGTATTTATTTTTTAGAAAGGAATACATGAGCGATACTGCCGTAGTGCCATCCACATCATAGTCGCCATAAACCATTATGCGTTCATGCCACTCTATGCCTTCATTTATTCTGTCTACTGCCTTTTTCATCCCTTTCATCAGGAAGGGGTCGTGCAGGTGCGACAGTTCAGGCCGGAAAAACAGGCGGGCGCTTTCATAATCGGTTACCCCACGCAAGGCCAGCACCCTGCATATGGCAGGGT
>CAIJNJ010000449.1 GCA_903821975.1 uncultured Bacteroidota bacterium | reverse complement strand
TGATGGTTCTTTTGTTTTCATTCGATGGTTGTATCTTTAGTAAAATGGTAAGCATGGAATATAAAGATGGTTTGGAAACGGAGCGATTAATTACCCGCTTTGTGACACCTGATGATCTTCCGGCATGGATGGAATATTGTAATGATCCTATTGCCACAACGTTTACAAAAAGAGATGAGACACCTGAAGAGCTGGCACAACGTTTTATTGATTTCACTTTGAAGAGATATGCCGAAGGGCTTTATGGCTTGCAGGCGTTGATAACTATGGATACAGGGGAGCATATAGGTATGTGCGGTATTATGGTGCAGGAAGTAAATGGTATGCAGGAAATAGAGGTTGGGTATCATTTGATACGAAGGCATTGGGGCAAGGGTTATGCGACAGAGGCTGCACAAATGTTCAGAAACTATGGTTTTGAAAATAATGTGGCAGAATCTATAATTTCGATAATACATCCGCTGAATGTTCAATCGAAAGCAGTGGCATTACGCAATGGTATGCAACTCGTGGAAACAAACGCTATATTCAGGGAGCGGGAATATCATTTGTATAGAATAACAAGGAAAGAATGGGAGACCAGGCGGAGTGCTTAGTATCAATTTCCCTTCACCGGAGTAAGCAGCGAATAAATTGCTGAGTCATAAAACTTCCCGTCAAAGAAATAATTCTCTTTAAAGTACGCCTCGCGGATGAAGCCGTTGCTTTCCAGCAGATTTTTAGATGGGGTATTTTCAGGGTCTATGTTAGCTTCCACAGAATGTAGGTTCATGGTATAAAAACCATAATGCAATATCGATTTTAATGCTTCGCTCATTATGCCTTTTCCATGGTGTTCGGGATGCAATACATAGCCCACCTCAGACCGGTAATGCTCTTTTTCCATTCTCCAGAAACCAATACTCCCGATCATTGCCGGATCATCCTTTAACGTAATAGCCCAGCAGATACCTTCATTTTTTATTAGCGCATCGTTCACTATATCCAGCCATTTTATCGCATCTTCAATTGATGTGGCTTTTGTCCGGCCTATATATTTCAGTACACGGTCATCAGACCGGAGAAAAAATACTTCATTCACGTCTCTGGGGTTCGTTTGCCGGAGTATTAACCGCTCTGTAACTAATACAGGGAATGGGTGGAAGTCGACGGTCAGCATTTTTTCTTATTTATTATTTGCTTATGAATTCTTTTATTATTTTAGTTCCTTATAAACAACCATATGTCGGCAAAGAAAGTATCAATGGCCATTATGTTGTTCAGCCTGGCATATGTTGGTTGTAAAAATACCCATTCTGATAACAACAAACACAGGGAACAAAACAATGTAATTAGAAATACATGGTACAAGCATTATATGGGTACCATAGGAGGTAAGCAAGTTGTTGCCGACCTGCAGTGTTACGGGAAATATATACAGGGATCTTATTACTTTATAGATAAGGGGATAATAATAAACCTCCTTCCGCCGGGGCATGGCACTGCAGATACCAGCTATATAGCATTTATTGAAAATGATCCGGGCGTGCCCGATGATGACAGCTCGGGCTCGGGCAGCTGGCAGTTAAACATACAGGATAGTATAGCCAAAGGGAAGTGGACAAGTGGTAACGGCAAAACCATTACAGATATTGACCTGAAAGAAGACTACCCGCAGGGCACCTATCCGCTGGCTGTACTGGTAAAAGGAGACTCTGTAAAGGAGCGGAAAGGAGTGGTTTATGTCACAGCCGCGTCTTTTTACGACCTGTTACAGCCTTCTGATAAAATGAACAGGGATGAGGCCGGTTTTTTACAAGCAGCAATATTGCATTTTTTAGGCGGTGAGGTGCCGGATGTGAAGAACATCCATGATTATATGGAGCAGGAGAATAAAAGTTACTTCGATAATTTTAAAAAGCTGCTGGCTGATATGCAAATAGACCGGCAGACACACGAAGACTGGGAATATAATTTTGACCATACCCGGCAACTGCAGGCACTTTATAACAATAACGGAATGCTGATTTTGCAACTCGGAGCATCTGACAAAACAGGAGGAGGCATGATGGGGAGCCATTTCAGGAACAAGTATATCTGCATCGATCCGGGGCAAAAAACCGTATGGCAGGTGAAGGATATTATGGATATGGATGAGACAAAGCTTTCCCCGTTACTTGGTGAGGCTGCTTGTAACATATTCAGGTTACCCAAAGGAAAACTTACAGACAGATTAAGGGTAGATACGATCCCGCTTACCGATAATATTTACATTACGGGGATGGGCGTTACATTTTGTTATTATCCCGGGGTAATAGCGCCCGAAGAAGATGGGGAAATAAGCCTGTTCCTGCCATATACTAAACTTAATAAGTGGCTGAAAGGGGATTTTAAAAAGAGAATGTCTTTGTAAAATGTTCCCTGCCAGACATAACCTATTAGTTATCAGCGCTATTAAAAATAATAGTATGGAATTAGGATTATATTAGGATTTAGAATTTAACCTTTGTTCCTGCTTATAGTCTTAAAAAGATATTGGCATGAATATTACTGTATTATAAAAAAATCAGGTACGGGTTGAAAATAGCAATTGTGTTTGCTGCAGTTTTTTTGTGTTTGCTTCTTTCACAAAGAAGCAATGCGCAAAAAGATAACCATGCAATACCATTGCACGTAGCGCAAGACTCTTGTGGAAATGATACCGTGTGTATAAAGCGTGACTACAAAAATGAACTCGATTTTAAAGACCTGTTTAGTGATCTGTGGCATGATGTAACCCGCAGAAAGGTTAAGAAACGAATAGATACCGGGGAGGTAATCTCTACAAAATTGCATATTTCTGCAGTGCCGGCGGCCGGGTATTCGCTTGCTACTGATCTGGCAGGCCTGGTTGCAGCAAACGCAACTTTCAGGACCACTATGGATGCCAATACATCTACAATGGTCACCAGTTTCACTTACACGGTGCGCAACCAGATCATATTACCACTGCTTACAAGTATATGGACCAGTGAGAACAAGTATAATATTGTTACTGACTGGCGATATGTAAAATTCCCGTCGTATACATACGGGCTGGGTGGCTATACCACTTTGAGCGATGGTTACCTCATCGATTATTCAGCTATCAGGTTGCATACTACCATATTGAGAAAAATAAAGCCAAGCGTTTATGCCGGGATAGGATACAACATGGATTATTTTTATAACATAGAAGAGCTGAATCCGCCCGCGAAGGGAACCGATTTTGAAAAGTATGAACTGGATAAAATTGTAAATAAAGAAGAGTTTGCATCCGGTATCACCCTGAATTTTTTGTACGATACAAGGAAGAATACACTTAACCCGGAAAGAGGAAATTTCCTGAATGTGATATACCGCACCAATATCGTGTCATTGGGAAATAACTATAGCTGGCGCTCGCTGGTAGTGGATGGTCGCAAATACATCCCATTCCCGGCAAACTCTGAGAATGTACTCGCTTTCTGGACCTATGACTGGTTTACGATCACCGGTCAGCCTCCGTACCTGATGATGCCTAACACTGGCGGGGATCCGTATAGCAATACAGGGAGGGGTTATATACTGGGCCGCTTCAGGGGAAATAATATGCTGTATGCAGAAAGTGAATACCGGTTTGGGATCACTAACAACGGATTGATAGGCGGTGTGGTTTTTGCTAATGCAGAATCTTTTACAGAGCAGGTATCGGGCAGGTTTGAGACGGTGGCACCGGGCTGGGGTGCAGGGGTAAGGTTAAAACTCGACAAATTTTCAAGGACCAATGTAGCCCTCGATTATGGTTTTGGATTAGGTGGCTCGGGCGGCTTGTTTGTAAATATCGGTGAAGTATTTTAACCCCCACCACTTAATGGAAGACATAGGCAACCTGAAGAAATTTCTTGACAACAAGGTTAAGTTGTACAATCAATATGCATTCATTGAAAAAGATCCTGTTTGTATTCCACATTCTTTTACTAAGAAACAGGATATAGAGATATCGGGATTGTTTGCGGCGGTGCTGGCATGGGGCAATCGCACTACCATTATTAATAACTGCAAAAAACTAATGGGGTGGATGGATAATCAACCACATGATTTTATTTTGCACCACAAGGATAGTGACTTAAAACCGTTTGTGCATTTTGCACACCGTACGTTCAATGCCACAGACCTGCTTTACTTTATATCGTTCCTGCAGTTTCATTACCATCAGTTCAGCTCTCTGGAAGATGCGTTTGTGCCGGAGAGCAGCTATAAGGGAGAGACAGTAGAGCAGGCCCTTATTCATTTTCATAATTACTTCTTTTCAATAGAGCATCCTGGCCGCACAAAAAAGCATATCTCTACGCCCGGGCGGGGATCGGCATGCAAGCGTATCAATATGTAGATTCGGGTAATTGTAGTAGTATATATTTTGCTAAAAAAGTGGGGCAAGGAACTATAAACTTACTTTTGTAAAGATGGAAGTTACGCCTAACCATATTGACGAAGAAATTATCGCTTTTCTGAACGAAAAGGTGGATCAGTACAATAGACCAAGTTTTATTGAGAATGATCCCATTTCAATTCCGCATAGATATAGCTTAAAAGAAGACATTGAAATTTCAGGATTTTTAGCAGCCACAATATCCTGGGGCAATCGGAAAATAATAGTTAAGAATGGTCATAAAATGCTGGATCTACTTGGTGAATCCCCTTTTGATTATGTGATGTCACATGATGCGCAACAATTAAAAAGACTTAATGGCTTTGTTCATCGAACTTTTAATCATGAAGACTTTAAATTCTTCATCAAAGCCCTTAAACATATGTATCAAGTGCATGGAGGATTAGAAGCAGTCTTTAATAAATATGCAACTGATGGAAGTCTTCAACCAGCGATTCATCAATTTAAAAAAATCTTTTTTGAGATTCCACATTCTCCGAGAACCACAAAGCACATTTCTGACCCATTTAAAGGCTCCGCAGCAAAGAAAATCAACATGTACCTTAGATGGCTTGTTAGGGTCGATAATCGTGGCGTAGACTTTGGATTGTGGCGAAAAATTAAGCCATCACAATTATCATGTCCGTTGGATGTTCACTCTGGTAACATAGCTCGGAGTTTAGGATTACTAACAAGGAAACAAAATGATTCAAAGGCGGTTGCTGAGTTGGATAACAACCTTCGTATATTGGACGCAAACGATCCAGTTAAATATGATTTTGCACTTTTCGGTTTCGGCATTATGAGTACAACCATAGAGAAACAACTCTTCAGTATATAACCTTCAGTTCTTTGTTGAAATGAGCCTTTTGCAGCATTGTTATGGCTTAATGCACCAGTGCCTTACTCAGGCGTTAGCTGGTCAATTTCAGCCTTAGAATTGCTAAGAATAGCCCATCCGTCTGGATAGTGTTTAACGTGCTTTATCATGTACTCTAAATAATCGCCTTTCTGAACATTATACTCCTCAATCCAGGGCACTTTAGTTCCTGTACACATCATTGCTGATTTTATTTGCGTTAAAACGTTTTTGCGGTTACTACCTGTGATTGTGACCACAAAATGATTGTGGAAATTTGTTTCTTCGTCATTATGTTCGGTTGTGTAAAATATAGTTACTGATGCTCCAATAAACTTCTTAACTAATACCCCAAATAACTTTTCCATTTTAGCCACACATTCATCTACTGAAACCTTTTTTTTATAAGCTGTGCAACAAGCATAACCCCAAGTGTTTTTTTCTATACAAGGATAGACTGGTGATTGAACGGAGGTAAGTTTGTGCGCTCCATGATCTATTTTATATTCCCCGTTCGGACTAATAGTAATTTCGGTAAGCTTTCTTTTATATGATTTATAATTTAATATTTTATTT
>CAIJNJ010000448.1 GCA_903821975.1 uncultured Bacteroidota bacterium | reverse complement strand
TTGCAGATACCACTTGTGATTAGCAGGGCCAGTGCCAAACGCAAAAAGGCTGCGAACAATAGATGCCGGGTGAGTTTGCAGAGTTATTTGCCGGGTGTAATACTGGTCTTCCGCCAGTGGTACATGGTACGTCAAATGAAATTCGTGGGAACTCGTTTGGTAATCCTATTAGTCGCAGCCCGCCCATTCAAGGTCGTAGTCACGTTGGTGGCAAAATTAACTGCCTATGAAAGGAAAAATGTTGTGTGCCTTATTTAACCGTTTTGTTACACAAAGATACAAAAAGCATTTCACATTGCAATAAAAATAAATGCATATTTGTTTGGCTAAACCATAAATCATTAATAATCAATGTAAATTAAAAATTACTCGTAAAATGTGGATAATCAATTAATTGTGGTGACATATTATGGATGAGTTTTTATAAATGTGGTAGACTTAAAGTGGATAAAAAACTAAAATTAGGCGTAAGAGGATTATATATTTATAGTTTTTAGTAGAGTAGTAAAATGTGGATATTTTGGCTAAAATGTGGCAGGATGATTATGGATAATTTAATTAGATATGGCGAGCATATTTTGGATAAGTCATTATATAATTGGCGTGACTGGTTTAGTAGTTAGTTTAAGTATAGAGGTTTGAAAATTGTAGCGAGCAAATCATGGATAGTATTGCTAATTTTGGTTTTTACAAAAATGGATTACAAAGTGGTAATAATATATAGTCCGAAGTAAGAAAATAAATAAGTGCCACCTAAACTGCCACCTGAAAAGAAAAAGCCCCTGAAAGTATTGCTTCCAGAGGCTTCAAGTGATCCCGTTGGGACTCGAACCCAAGACCCATACATTAAAAGTGTATTGCTCTACCAACTGAGCTACGAAATCAATATTTTAAAGAACTATAAACAAATTACAAAACCACTACTTGTTTGTGGTTTGGGAGCGCAAAGATAAGCATATACTTATTCCTGCAAAATGTTTTTAGAATAAAATTGTCCACATCGCTGCAATCCTCTGCTGTATTGCATTTTAAAGGATAGAAACATTTTTCATTTAAAAATTAAACAGCAATTTCACGTTTATCAGCCGGGATGTGAGCCTGTTTGGCACTGCATATACCTTTTGGCTGGTCTGGTCCTGTATCCAGGTGTAAGAGAGGGTATTTTGTATGCCCAGCAGGTTAAAGACCTCGAGGCTGCCCCAGATGCTTTTCAGGTTATTAAAAAAGCTGTGTGCCGGGCGGTTCTTACGGGCGGCATCGAGCAGCAAGGCGGAGAAACCTATATCTGCACGCTTGTAATCGGGTATGCGTATCGTATTTTGATACAGGTGCCCTGTCGGTGGCCCCACGGGCAGGCCTGATGCATAAACGGCGCTTATGTGCACCTTAAAATTCTTATTGCGCGGCAGGTAGTCTTCAAAGTACATCCCCAAAGTAAACCGCTGATCAGAAGGGGATGGGAAGTAATTATTGTAGCCCGGTATGCCCGCGCTGTCGGTTATTTTCTGCGCTGCCTTCAGCATGCCTATACTTATCCATGATGTGGCATCTTTTACAAGGTCGCCATACAGGCGCACCTCTCCGCCATATACATAGCCTTTGGCGTCATTTTTCCCTGTGTACTGTATGCTTACATTATCATAATAGTAGGGGTCGAGGTCCCACAAGTCTTTGTAATAGGTCTCTACAGTAATCTTAAACGGCCGGTTATACATCTTGAAATTATAATCAGCACCAAGTACAAACTGGTAAGACTTCTGCGCTTTCAGTTGCATATTGGCATTACCTGCTACGTCCAGCATTTCGCGGTAAAAGGGTGGTTGTGCATATAGCCCTGTGGAGAACTTGAACACCCAGTCTTTTACCCAGTTGGGCTTGTAGGCAAATTGTCCGCGCGGACTGGCAATAAATTCCTGGTTCAGGAAGCTGTAATTGAAGCGTACACCCAATGTTGCAGTAAACCTGTTTGATGAATCAAAGTGCATGTTATCCTGCACAAACGCACTGAGGCGGGTATAATTAAAATTTGTGTTGGTGTTGTAGAAGTAGGCCATCTGTAGCAGTGCGGGATCATAAGGCTGTGTAAAGCCTGCGGAATCTCTCATTTCCCATTTAAGCAGGTTCTCGCTGATAGAGGTCACCGTTCCGTTGGCACCAAACTGTATAAAGTTGTTCTTCGCATCATAAGATCCGCGTACCCCCACGTCGCCCACCGAAGCATTAATGTAGTTCCTCGCCCAGTCTTCTATGCCACCGGCGCCGAGGTAGGTTTTTATCTGTCCGTAGTTGGCCTGGCTCATATCCGTTTGCAGCTCACCAAAAAGATACTGCCCGTTGATATCGTAGGTCTCAAATTCATTGGTCTGGAAACCGGAAGCAAGGAACTTTAATTTCAATCGGGAATCTTCGGGATGGTAAGTAGCAGATATGCCCCCGAAGCGGGAGTCGAACTGGTCATATTCCGCACCGGTATAGAATACATCTAACTGGTAAGACTGGTTAAGTACACCAAAGCTGGTGGTCTGTGTTTCCGGGAAAAAGGTGAAGCGGTTGCGCGCATAGTTGGCTATCACTTCTATGTCCCACTTGCTGTTTGCATGATAGTCAATCAGTGCCTGCAGGTCGCTGAATGAAGGGTTGTAAACCCCCTTGGTGGGTTGCGATTGCAGCAGGTACTGGTTGCTCTTTTGCCGTGCGCCAATGAGGTAAGTAAGCTTTTGATTTTTGGATGCGCCTTCCAGGTGCATGCTTGCGCCCAGCAGGCTCAGCATCACTGATCCGGCGAGTTGGGTAGGGCGTTTGTAGGTAACATCCAGCACACTGCTCATCTTATCGCCATACCGGGCCTGGAAACCACCTACCGAAAAATTGACATTGGAAACAAGGTCTGAATTGATAAAGCTGAGCCCTTCCTGCTGGCCGGAGCGTACCAGGAACGGGCGGTATATTTCGAAGTCATTTACATATACCAGGTTCTCATCAAAACTGCCGCCACGCACACTGTATTGAGATGTGAGCTCGTTATGAGAGCCTACGGCAAGCTTTATGAGGCCTTCCACACCACCCATAGGGCTGGGGTTGTATGGTATCTTCGAGATGTCCAGCAGCACGCTACCGGCCTCATACCGCGCCTTAGGGTCTTTCAGTACAAATTCCGCAAGCTCATTGGTTTTACCGGATAGTGTT
>CAIJNJ010000447.1 GCA_903821975.1 uncultured Bacteroidota bacterium | reverse complement strand
GTCGGTTACAAACGTTACACGCGAAGACAGGAAAGGTACAGTGCTGCATCTTTGTGTAGGCTTTACCAAGAACAACAGCCGCAACGAGTGGCTGCTGGAAAAAGCTACAGAGCTGGGCGTGGGTTCCATCATCCCCATATCTACCACACGATCTGAAAAAGTACATATACGTTACGACCGCTGGGAGAAGATATTACAGTCCGCAATACTGCAGTCGAAACAGAATTACCTGCCGCATCTTTCCAACATAACACCCCTGGCCGCTATTTTAAAACAATACAAGGATGTGCCGCAGAAATTAGTGGCGCACTGTATGGATGACAAAAAGAAGAGCCAGCTATCCAAATTGTTAAAACCTGACGGCGACGTCATTTTACTTATAGGCCCTGAAGGGGATTTTACGCAGGAAGAAGTAAATTTGTGTGTAGAGCATGGGTTTAAGCCCGTGTCGCTGGGTGCGCGCAGGCTGCGTACCGAAACAGCGGCAATAACTGCTGCAGCTTACTTTAACGTGATCAGTGATGAGGGGAATTAAAAAAACATTTTTAGCGGCTGTATTTATTTTGCTGACTACTGGTGCCGGGGCACAGAGTATGAAGCTGGCACTGCTTGTATACAACGGCGGCGGCGACTGGTATGCAAATCCTACCTCGCTGAAAAACCTCGCGATCTTCTGCAATGAACAATTACACACCAATATAGATCCCGTAGAGGCACATGTGGAAGTGGGCAGCCCGGATATTTTTAACTACCCTTTTATACACATGACGGGCCACGGCAGGTGGGCGCTGAGCGATGACGAAGCAAAGAACCTGAGAAAATACCTGGAAGGTGGCGGCTTCCTGCATATAGATGACAATTACGGCCTTGATGCCTATGTGCGCCCTGCGCTGAAAAAAGTTTTTCCGGAGCTGGACCTGGTCGAGTTGCCATTCTCTTATCCTATTTATCACCAGAAATTCAATTTCCCGAATGGCTTGCCGAAAATACATGAGCATGATGGCGGTGCACCCAAAGGCTGGGGCCTTATCTACAAAGGGCGTTTAGTCTGCTTCTACAGTTTTGATACCGACCTCGGCGACGGCTGGGAAGACTTCGATGTGCACCGCGACCCACCTGAAAAGCATATAGCTGCGCTGCAGATGGGCGCAAATCTTATCCAGTACATATTTACGAATAATCCCATTGCGCCATAGGCGCGAGTCGTAAGTCATAAGTCGTGAGTCGTAAGTTTGTGATCAGGTTTTCCAGGAATTTAATATTTTAAACGGGCTTCTACTTTGCGAAGGTAGTCGAGGGTGTTTTTGCTGATCACCTTTCTTTTCTCTGTAAATGGTATTTTGAATATCTGCCACAGCGAAGAAAAGAAAGCACCTAAATGTCCCCTGGACATACGCAGGTATTGTATGGCCCAGCTTGCGGCTGTTGTCACAAAATATTTGAACGGCAGGTATCGCCATGCCACTTTACTTTTATTTATCCATTGCATTTGCAGCTTGCGGTAATTTGGCGCGCGTCCCAGCGGTGATTCTTTATGCGCTACCGTTACCCCATCATCATAGCCTATGGTGTAGCCGGCATCCAGTATGCGGTAGGCAAGATCGTATTCTTCCATGCCGTAATGAAAATCGGTAGGGTATAGCCCGGCCTTTTTCATCACCTCTGCCTTCATGATATGCGCGCCGCCTGCAAAGTATGCTGTTAAGAACCGGTGCTTTGTTTTGTATTTATCATACATCTTGTGCGGGAACGCGGTTACCTGCACTTCTTTATTCTCGTAATAAATAACCCGGAACGTAATGATGCCTGTATTTGCCTCTTTAAAGAACGGCTCCTCAAAAAGTGTTGCAAATTTTTGCAGATCGGCATTGTCGGTAAAGACCATGTCGTCATCTATACTCAGCAGCAGTGAGCCCTTTGCTATCTGTACCAGTTTATTCCGGCCTTTTGCCACGCCGAGGTTGCTGTCTGATAAAATGTATTTTGCCTTAAGTTCGGGATGCGTATTTACATAATTCACTACATCGTCATAAGGCTCGGTAGAAGCATTGTTGAGAATAAGTATTTCTTCCAGTACCCCGCCGATATTGGTTTGCGCACTAAGGCTCATGAGCAGCTCCAGCAGGTCGGCAGGTCGGTTATAGGTAATGATCAGTATGGATATGCGGTCGGCCATGGGTAATGGGGCTAAATTTACATTAAAAACCCCAACCCCTAAAGGGGCTTTCCTCATATTATGTACTGGTTTTTAATTGGTAAACGAATTACATCGCTCATCAAAACAAATTTCTGATAGCAAGGTAATGCTGAAGCTATAGAAACAGCTATATTTATGGTTCCCCTTCAGGGGGCAGGCGTTTATGTTCAGTTACTGGGAGCAGCAAAGTTTTTCGCGTTACGATCATATAGTGGTAGGGGCCGGGATAGTGGGCCTGAGTGCTGCTATTGAGCTGAAAGAAAAATACCCACAGGCAAGGGTATTGGTGCTGGAGCGGGGATTATTGCCAACAGGCGCCAGCACACGTAATGCCGGCTTTGCCTGCATGGGCAGCGCTACCGAGCTACTCGATGACCTAACGCACACAAGTGAGGCGGAAGTCATCGGGTTATTTGAGGACCGTAAGAAAGGCCTGCAGCGGCTCAGGCAAAAACTGGGAGACGATAAAATAGGATACAAAGAAAATGGCGGGTATGAGCTTATCAGTGAACAGGAAATAGATGCCATGGATAAGCTGGATCACCTGAACCGGCTGTTACAACCCATAACTGGGAAGGACGCATTCAGGCCGGCAAATGATAAGATCAGAGAATTCGGTTTTGGTGGTGCGTACTCAAAAGCGCTGATAGAAAATACCTGCGAAGGTGAGCTTAACAGCGGTATGATGATGCGCGCCCTTATGGACATGGCTTTGCAACTGAACATAGAAGTAAAGACGGGTGCAGAAGTATTGAGGTTTGAGGAAGACGATAAGCAGGTATTTGTAAGTGTGAAAGATCCGTTCCGGGAAGATGTATGGTTGCTGCGTTGCAACACCATAAGTATATGCACGAATGCATTTACAAAGCAGTTGCTGCCCGATGTGGATGTAACGCCGGGCAGGGGGCAGGTGCTGATCACCCATCCCATACCGGGGCTTAAATTCAAAGGCATTTACCATTTTGATAAAGGGTATTATTATTTCCGTGAGATCGATGGAAGGGTATTATTTGGTGGCGGCAGGAACCTTGATTTTGAAACCGAAACTACGACCGATATGGACCTGAACGGGCGTATACAGATAGACCTTGAACAAAAGCTCGCAGATATTATTTTACCCGGGCTTAATTTTGAAGTAGCGCAGCGCTGGGCGGGAATCATGGCATTTGGTGCCACAAAATACCCTATCGTAAAGGCATTTTCTCAAAGGGTATTCGGAGCGTTCCGGATGGGTGGTATGGGCGTAGCATTGGGTAGCGAGACTGCAAGGCAGATGGTTAGTCTGAACCGGGATTTTTGGGATTAAGGGATTAACCATATTTGTAGATTTTGTATCGGTCAATTTTAATACTATTGATTTAAATTGTGCATCATGGCCGATGAAAATTATAAATATCACGAACTAACTTCAAGGATCATTGGTGCTGCGTTTGAAGTGCATAATACTTTGAAGAGCGGTTTCCAGGAAGTAATATATCAGCGGTCACTGGAAGTCGAGCTGAATATTAAAGGTGTTGTAACGGAAAGGGAAATATCTCTGCCCATATATTATAAGGGTGTTGATGTTGGTGCCAGGAGAGTTGATTTTCTTGTTGAAAATAAAATATGTGTGGAGTTAAAAGCTGTGAGCCAACTTGAAGATGTGCATCTCGCTCAAGCGCTTAATTACCTCGAAGCATTTAATATGGAAATCGGATTATTAATAAATTTTGGCAGTAAAAGCCTGGAAGTAAAAAGGTTGCTCAATAAAAAATATGATCCATTGATCCTTAATTCAGGGAAACACAACTAACCAGGAAAATCCTTTAATCCCTAAAACCTGCCTGCCGGTAGGCAAGGTCCCGGTTCAGAACCGATATCACATCCCCGATAGGCAGGCCCATTACATTGTAGTAGTCGCCGTTTATTTTTTCTATTCCGGTAACGCCTATCCATTCCTGTATAGCATATGCCCCCGCTTTATCAAAAGGCTTGTAGTGCGAGACATAATGTTCTATCTGTGCATCAGTAAG
>CAIJNJ010000446.1 GCA_903821975.1 uncultured Bacteroidota bacterium | reverse complement strand
GATGCTTGAAGAGAATGATATAAGGACCCGCGCTGAAAAACTGTTGCAATTATTGCAGACAGAACTGCAGCTCGTGGAGCTTAAAAATGAGATAACCAATAAAACACGTACTGATATAGATCGCCAGCAGCGGGAATATTTCCTGCAGCAGCAACTGAAATCGATACGTGAAGAACTGGGCGGAGACCCTAACGAACGTGAGATAAAAGACCTGCAGAAGCGCGCCGAAGAAATGAAGTGGCCGGAAGCCGCCAAAGAACTGTTCAAGAAAAATATAGAGAAACTGGAGCGTATGCATCCTAGTACGCCAGATTATTCGGTGATCTATAACCACCTTGACCTCATGCTCGATCTTCCGTGGGGTGTATATACCGAAGATAGTTATGACCTCAAAAAGGCACAAAAGGTACTTGATGAGGACCACTATGGCATGGACAAGATAAAAGACCGTATAGTGGAATACCTGGCGGTGCTGAAACTGAAGGGGGATATGAAGTCGCCCATCCTGTGTTTTGTAGGCCCTCCCGGTATTGGTAAAACATCCCTTGGCCGCAGTATAGCCAATGCCATACATCGCAAATATGTGCGACTGAGCCTTGGCGGACTGCATGATGAGAGCGAACTGCGCGGGCACCGTAAAACATATATCGGTGCTATGCCTGGGCGTATCATACAGTCGCTGAGGAAAATAAAATCGGCTAACCCTGTATTTATTCTTGATGAGATAGATAAGCTGGGCAAAGATTTTCGTGGCGATCCGAGTTCCGCATTGCTGGAAATACTGGACCCCGAACAGAATAATTCATTTTACGATAACTACCTCGAGCTGGAATTCGACCTTTCAAAGGTCTTGTTCATTGCTACGGCCAATAGCCTGAGTGATATACAGCCGGCGTTACGTGATCGTTTGGAGATCATTGAACTGTCCGGTTATTCTCCGGAAGAAAAAACAGAAATTGCAAAGCGACATTTGCTTCCAAAGCAAAGGGAATTGCATGGTCTGGGTAAAGTGCCATTGCGTTTCCCTGATAAGGTGATCGCTAAAATAATACAGGAATATACACGTGAAAGTGGTGTGCGTGAGCTGGACCGCCTGCTGGCGGGCATTATGCGTAATGTAGCCAAACACGTGGCTATGGATGAAAAAGTGGCGCCGCAGGTAACTCCTGAACTTGTAGAAGATGCATTGGGTAAACCTCGTTTCAGCAATGACATTTATACAAAGGGCCACCCTACAGGCGTGGTAGTGGGCCTTGCATGGACTGCTGCAGGCGGCGACATTCTCTTTATAGAAACATCGCTGTCAAAAGGGAAGGGAAGCCTTACGCTTACCGGTAACCTGGGCAATGTAATGAAGGAGAGTACCAGCACGGCGTTATCATACCTGCATGCACACTCTGCCGAATACAATATACCCTACGAAAAATTTGAGGAGACGAACATACATGTACATGTTCCGGAAGGGGCTACGCCAAAAGACGGGCCGAGTGCGGGTATTACCATGCTCACTTCGCTGGCGTCTGCTTTTACCGGAAGAAAGGTAAAGCCATATCTTGCCATGACGGGTGAAATAACGTTACGTGGACAGGTATTGCCTGTGGGCGGTATCAAAGAAAAGATACTTGCTGCCAAGCGTGCCGGTATCCGCGAGATCATAATGCCGAAACAAAATCAAAAAGACGTAGAAGAAATAAACAAGGAGTATATCAAGGGCTTATCCTTTCATTATGTAAGTGATGTGGCCGATGTACTTGGTTTAGCACTGATGAAGAAGTAAGGTTCGTTTTTAGAATCATTTTTGGCCATCATTACTACGCATGAATTCCAATACCTGGCGAGCTTCTTCATCAGTTAGTTTTGGGTTTGGCATACGGGCAACACATATCTTCAGCATTGTCTGTGCTGTGGAATCCTTGTCGAGCATTTCATCTGTATTTGTGATGAAATTCATTATCCATTCCGGTTTCCGGGTTTCTGTTATGCCTTTCCATCCAGGTCCAACGACTTTTTCGTCAGTTAATCTATGGCAGGCCACGCATTTCAGGGTATAGATCGCATTGCCCTTTTTTACTAAATCCGGATTTAGCGGGGTCGTTAATTTCACATCAGTAAATCTACCCTCTCCTTTTGATTGATCAATCACGACTGCAATCCCGGTTTTGTCCCCCGGCTCTTTCATTGTTGCGTTAGTTGGTGAATAACCTGGATCTACCGGCGTGTTAGAACCGCAACTCGCAAAAATCGAGACAAAAATTACTTGAGCAAGGAAAATACTTTTTCTTTTCATTATAAATCAATTGTGGCTTGTTGACTGTAGAAACTCTACGATCTTATTTTTCTCATTATTTGTGATCATTGCTCTTGTTTGCATATGCATACCGATCGTTTTCCATTGTTCAGACGAAAAAGAAGTAGGAGATGGTGTATTATGACATCTCTGGCAATTCTCTGCCCATAACTGTGCCCCGCTCTTTGCAGCTACGGCTTTACTTTCAACGCACCCGTTTATCAATATCGGGGTACACATACCAAAGCAGATCGCGATAATGGTTACGGTCTTTTTTATTGTTAATATTTTTTTCATACGGTATTTTTTAGAATTCAGTTGAAAATTGGATGATCATCCTGGAAACCGTGGTTGAGCCTTGAACACCCGAAATTGCTACAGATGATGTTCCATCTGAATTAATATTTTCGTAGGCTATCTTCAACACAGTTCTCCAACTGAGCCAGTAATCAAGAGCTACGTCTTCTTCAGTATAATTTTGTCCCCATGTAGAATTTTGAGGGGTCATATAATTTGAATAACGGAATGCTAATTCTAGGTTCTTTAACACTCTGTTTTTTGATTGTACCGGCCTTAAGGATATCTGGGCAAAAGCAGCGGAAGTAGTATTGGTAAAGCTATAAGTCTGGGTTGAGTCAACAGGGTTAAGATAGTTTTGCTTAGTGACCATGGAAACGTTGTATTGCCCCTTAATGTTCAATTGTATTGGGTTGAAATTTTTCACATAATTGAGATCGATCGCATACATGGAAGCCATTGGTCCCTTTGTATCTGTCGCGTTTGTGTTGCTGAATGTAGCACCTTGAGGGGTAGCTATGGCACCATATAAGCCAGATACACCTATTTCAAGACTGGAATTGGGAAAAGGCAATAAGGCAAGTCGGCCGCAAACTGTTTTACCATTATTAATAGCGCTGATACCGACACCGGATACAACACCATAATTATCTAATTGCATTCCATTAGTGAGGCTTATGTCATAGCTCCATTTCATATTGCCGAGTGGCAGCCCGCCTTCGACTTCTATACCGAAATCGGTGCCTGCTATATCTACACCTATAGGATCTGACGCAAGTTTATTTATCCATCCTGCGGCCAGGCGTTTGGTATATGTTCCGAAAGGCAATACCAGGTATCCCCCTTTTATTATCAGGCCGGGACTCACAAAATAAGCTATATCTGCCCAGTTTACACCGATATTGGTTCCATCGAACGACGGTTCAAATTCCAATAGCAGGTTATCTCCATGCCGCCATAACAGCATTGGACTAAACTCAAAACGGTCAGCGTCACCGAGGCTATTGTATTTGTCTGTACTTTTCACGCCACCCAGTGTATTCGTGGTTGTTTGGTTTACAAAACCAAAAGTGGTTAGTCCTGCTACCATAAACTGGCTTTCGGAGGCAGAGCTTATTACGGCAGCAGGAGCATCCTGCGCAAATAGGTTGCCTGCTCTGGTATTAAAAATGGTAGAAAGCAGCAAAAACGGGATGACTTTATTTAGTTTCATAAGACTGTTTTTTGTTTGCGGATCATGAGAATTTTGTAGTGTCTATTTCTTCTTGAGTGTGCGTATGTAGGATATTAAACCCCACCTTTGTTTATCGGTAAGTTGTGTTTTATATGATTGCATGGCGCCTCTTCCATTTGTTAGTTTCCAGTAAAGGGAGCCATCACTCTCGTTCTGAATTTCTTTTGATGTATGGTCCGCAGGTTTGGGATTTAACGCCACGGCTGCCGGCCCGTCTCCTTTCCCTTTTTCTCCATGGCACGGAGCGCACATGGAAACGTATAATGTTTTTGCACTTTTTAGTGTTGCTTCATTATTTTCGGTCGGATTAGTTACACTGTTTGCACTTGCAGGGGAAACCCATTTTGTTTGTGCCTTTACATGAGTATTTACAAGAGCAACCAGTCCTGATAAAATAAATATCGCTATTGAACTCCTTGATGTTTTCATTTCTTTGTTTTTGACGGTTCACATTTATTATTATTCAAAAGTATGTCTATGCAACTGGCGTGTTTATGATGATGGTCAGCAAAATGGATGATACAAATCATACAAGCTTGCATCTAATTATTGTTTGCAGAATAAAATGCCGACTATCTATCTTGTTTGTGAGCAAATAGGAAAGAGTGGG
>CAIJNJ010000445.1 GCA_903821975.1 uncultured Bacteroidota bacterium | reverse complement strand
TTTTCATTTTCTTAATGTGTGGTATAAAAATATCAATACTATACATTTAATGAAAACATCATAATACGTGTACAGACGTATACAAAAGGGGGGTGTTTTACCCGTACTGCGCTATTTTTTATCAGGTTAAATTTGACGCATATTCAGCGAAAACACACCCACATGGAAAAGAAACTAAAACAGGAAAAAGCATATAATGTAGCAGCTATTATTGTGTTCATAGCTATAGTCTCCTTAGGCATAACATTCCTTATCAGGTTGATGCTTTTCTAAAAACTCTTTGTTACAAAGAGCTATTTTTAAAATTGCAGCCTTCCTATAGTTTGTTCTTTTAATGCTAAAGGCATTTGGCAATGTGTTTTCGATCAAGGGATCTGGAGAAGAAAAAAGCATTTTCAAATTTTCAAATCTGCAAATTTTCAAATTACCTTTAAGGCATGATCTCTTACGAAGATTTTGAAAAGGTTGATATCCGCCTGGGAAAAATTATTGAGGTACTGGATTTCCCGGAAGCCAGGAAACCTGCATACAAGCTTAAAATAGATTTTGGCCCGGAGATAGGTATCAAAAGGTCGAGTGTACAATTGGTAGGCACTTACGAAAAAGAAGAGTTGATGGGCATGTTGGTGGCATGTGTTATTAATTTCCCTGTCAGAAGGGTAGGCCCGTTCGATTCAGAAGTGCTCACACTCGGGTTTAAAAACACAGATGGCCTTGGTTATGTGTTGGTTACACCTTCAAAATCATCTGTGAAGCTCGGTGACAGGCTAAGCTGATCCCTCAGTCATTATTACTTTATCCTATAGGCGGAAAAATTATTATATTTTCTGATTTTTTTTTAATGCCATAAAAATGCATTGTTATGAAAAAACTACTGAAAATTTCCGGCTTCATTATTCTTTTCATCCTGATCGTTGTAGGAGGTTTGATCTCCTATGTAAAGACTGCTTTACCAAATGTTGGTGCAGCAGAGACCATCAAGATCAACTATACACCTGAGCGAATAGAACGTGGCAAATATCTGGCCAATCATGTTACGGTTTGTATGGACTGCCATTCCACCCGCGACTGGACAAAATTTTCCGGGCCGCTTGTTCCGGGCACTCTCGGCAAAGGTGGCGAACGTTTCGACCAGACAGTTGGTTTCCCCGGTGTTTATTATTCACGTAACATAACACCCAAAGGCATCAGCCGTTATACTGATGGCTAACTGTATCGCCTCATCACTACAGGGGTTACAAAAGAAGGCAAGGCTATGTTCCCGGTAATGCCTTACCCCTATTACAGTAAGATAGATCCGGATGATGTTATGTCTATTATTGCTTATGTGCGCTCGCTCGATCCGGTAGAAAATAATGTACCGGAATCCGTGTCAGATTTTCCGATGAGCGTCATCATCAATACCATACCCAAAAAGGCGCCGGGCGGTACTCGTCCTGATGAATCGAATACACTTGCATATGGCGCATATTTGGTGAATGCGTGTGCTTGCATAGAGTGTCATACGCAGGTAAACAAAGGACAAATAATACCCGAACTGGCCTTCAGTGGTGGCAGGGAATTCCCGCTGCCTACAGGTGGTATAGTACGTTCTGCCAACATTACTTCCAGCACAACAACCGGGATAGGAAACTGGACCGAGGACGCATTTGTAAACCGATTTAAATCGTATGTGGATTCCAATTACAAGCCACAGACAATAGAAAAGGGTGCATTTAATTCTTATATGCCGTGGACAATGTATGGAGGCATGAAAAGATCAGACCTTGCTGCGATATATGCTTATTTACATAGCCTGCCAGGAAAGGAAAATAATGTAGTGAAATTTACACCGCCCGGTGCTGATATAGCAAAGAAATAAGTGTTATTCGCAAATTCCTGTTTCGCGAAAGATGTGAACTGTCTTTTTGCATAACTTTATGCGATGTCCAGTTCACATGTACGGCCAACAGGCGACCTGACTAAGCAGGAACGCGAGTATGAAAATACCATCCGCCCGCAGACCATAGACGACTTTGCCGGCCAGCCAAAGCTTATTGAGAATCTGCGCATTTTTGTGAAAGCCGCAAATATGCGCGGCGAAGCATTGGATCATATTCTTTTCCATGGTCCTCCCGGTCTCGGGAAAACCACGCTTTCCCGTATAGTGGCCAATGAGCTTGGTGTAACCATTAAAGAAACCAGCGGCCCTGTAATAGAAAAGCCCGCCGACCTCGCCGGCCTGCTCACCAGCCTTGAGCCACGCGATGTTTTGTTCATAGATGAGATACATCGTCTCAGCACTGTAGTGGAAGAATACCTCTACGCAGCTATGGAGGATTTCAAAATAGACATCATGATAGACAGTGGCCCTTCCGCACGCTCTATACAACTTACGCTTAATCCTTTTACACTTGTAGGTGCTACTACCCGTAGCGGTTTGCTCACAGCGCCGTTGCTCTCCAGGTTTGGCATAAAATCAAGACTGGAATATTATTCTGCTGATGTGTTGCAGCGCATCATACTGCGCGCTGCAGGCGTGCTGAATGTAAAGGTCACTTCTGATGCCGCTACCGAGATAGCGGGAAGAAGTCGCGGTACCCCGCGTATTGCAAACGGCCTGCTGCGCCGTATGCGCGACTTTGCGCAGGTGCTCGGTAACGGAGTTATAGACCGCGCGATTGTAGAGCATGGCCTCAAAGCGCTGAATGTAGATGAGAGTGGCCTTGATGACATGGATAATAAAATACTCACCACACTCATAGATAAATTCAAAGGCGGTCCCGCAGGCATAAATAATATTGCTACCGCAGTAAGCGAAGAGGCCGGAACTATTGAAGAAGTGTATGAACCTTTCCTGATACAGGAGGGGTATATTTTGCGTACACCCCGCGGTCGGGAAGCTACAGAGAAAGCCTACAAGCACCTGGGCCGTAAAAAAGACAGCACAGGCACCACCTTGTTTTAAGAGGTTGGTTGATCGCCCTTCTTTTCTTCCTCATCTTCCTCCTTCTCTTCTTTCCTTATCTTAAGGTCAAGCTCCAGAGTTGGGTCAATTTTCTTTTCGTAATTTATCCGATCTATCTCCTCCAGCTCGGCATGATGGGCTTTCAGATGTGCCAGTTGTTTCCTGCTATAGGCAACTTTCGATATCAGTACGAACAGTACAGGTACGATGAATATTGCCAGCGATGTAGCTGCAAGCATACCACCCAGCACCGTAAAGCCTATTGTGCTGCGTGCAACAGCTCCGGCGCCTGTAGCAAACACCAGCGGCATTACACCGAGTATAAAGGCAAGAGATGTCATGATGATTGGCCGCAAACGCAGCCTTACCGCATCCAGGGTTGATTGCAGTATATCCTCTCCTTTGTCCACACGTTCTTTGGCAAACTCCACGATCAATATCGCATTCTTTGCAGCCAGCCCTATCAGCGTGATAAGGCCTATTTGTGCATATACGTTATTGGATAGGCTGGGTGTAAAAGTGAGCGTGAGTATTGCACCAAACGCACCTATCGGTACCGCAAGTAATACAGAGAAAGGCACCGCCCAGCTCTCATACAGCGATGCAAGGAACAGGAACACGAACACTACCGATAGCAGGAAGATGTACACCGTTTTACTGCCCGCCTGTATCTCTTCATAACTTAGACCGGAAAATTCATAACCATATCCCTGGGGTAAAGTTCTGTCTGCGATTTCCTGCAACGCATCCAGCGCCTGGCCGCTGCTAAACCCTTTCTTTGGTGAGCCATTTACTTCTGCCGAACGGAAGATATTAAAGTGTGAAATGAGTGGTGCGGTCTCAACAGGTTTATAACTGATCAGCGTACCTAAAGGCAGCATCTGGCCTGACTGGTTGCGCACATAGTACTTGTCCATATCAGATATCATAGTACGGAAGTTGGTATCTGCCTGCACCATTACGTGGAAGTTACGGTTGTATAGTGTTATATCGTTTACATAAAAACTGCCCATGTAGGTCTGTATAGTGGCGAATGCATCGGATATCGACACACCCATTCGTTTACACTTTTCACGGTCTACGGTAATACTGTAGCTCGGTGTGTGTGCCCCATAGAAAGTAAACGCACTGCCAATTGCAGGGTTTTTATTTGCTTCAGCAATAAATGCCTTCATCACTTTTTCAAAAGCCTGCACATTATCCGTTGTCTGCCGCTGCTCTATCTCTATGCTGAAACCTGCAGTTTGTCCAAGGCCAGGTATTGGCGGCGGCGGTATCACTACTACGTTCGCCTGGGGTATGCCAGCAGCGGCAATGTTCTTTTTCAGCGCGTCTGCAATACCACCGCTGGGGAGCACCTGCTCTTCCGGTTTTTCACGTTCATCCCATGGCTTTAATTGGCAAAAGATAGTACCACTGTTTGATTTTGACGAGAAGGTCACCACATTCAGTCCGCCCAGTGCCGCGAAATGTCCTACGCCGGGCGTTTCTTTCACAGCCTTCATTATTTTATTCAGCACCTCTAAGGAGCGGGTGGTAGATGCAGCTTCAGGCAACTCGTAGGTAATATACATACGCCCATCATCTTCCGTAGGTATAAAACCTGTTGGCTTTTGCTTGAATAATAATACAGTTCCTATGATGATACACACAAGTATAATGACTACGAACTTGGAAGCATGTATGCAGCGTTTTACACCATTGGTATACTTGCCCGCCACGCTTTCAAACCAGGTATTGAAATTGAAGAAGAACTTGTTGAGCCCTTTTGAACTCTTTTTCACCTTGCTGGGTTTTAATAACAAGGTGCAAAGCGCCGGTGTTAATGACAAGGCCACAAAAGCGGAGATCATAACCGATATGGCTATAGTGATCGCAAACTGCTGGTATAGCCTGCCCACGATACCTGGCACAAAACCCACGGGTACGAACACAGATGCAAGTATAAGCGCTATCGCCACCACCGGTGCAGAGATATCCTGCATGGCATGATAAGCAGCCTCTTTCGCACTCATGTTTTTCTCATCCATATAGTGCTGCACGGCTTCTACCACTATTATCGCATCATCTACCACTATGCCTATCGCCAGCACAAAGCCGAACATAGTAAGTGTATTGATGGTAAAGCCAAGTGGTATGAAAAAGATGAATGTACCAATGATAGATACCGGTATAGCCAGCACAGGTATCAGCGTAGCGCGCCAGTTTTGCAGGAATATGAATACCACGATAGCCACAAGGCCCAGTGCTTCCAGCAGTGTTATCACCACCTCGTGCATGGATACTTTTACAACGGTCACTGATTCAAAAGGTATGCTGTATTCTATGTCGTTAGGGAACGCTTTCTTTAGCTCGTCCATTCTCTTTGTAATGGCTTCGGCTGTGGCAAGGGCATTGCTGCCCGGTGCCTGGTATACCAGCAGGTACGAGGCGCGCTTGCCGTCAACAAACGAATTGCTGGAGTAAGAAAATTTTCCCAGTTCCAGGCGGGCCACATCTTTCAGGTACACCAGCGCGCCTGTGGATGGGATGGTCTTTACAATGATCTTTTCAAAATCGCCTGTAGTGAATAAGCGGCCATTTACCAGCAGGCTATACTCAAACGCCTGCACATTTTGCTGCGGCGGCACACCCACTGATCCCGCCGCTACCTGTACGTTCTGCTCCGCTATGGCATTATTGATATCTGTTGCAGTAAGGCCATAAGCGGCCAGTTTATCCGGCTTCAGCCACACACGCATACTGAAATCGTCCGTACGGGTATACACATCGCCCACACCATCTACACGCAGCAGGGCGTCCCTTACAAATATGTTGGCATAGTTATCTACAAACTGCACATTGTGTGTGCCGTTTGGCGAATAAAGCGCTACCAGCATCAACACGCTCGGGTTTTTCTTGCGCACCACAAGCCCCAGCCTCTTTACCACATCGGGTAATTGTGGTGTGGCTATGCTCACACGGTTCTGCACATCCAGTGTGGCTACGTTGATATTGGTACCTATGTTGAAAGTAGCATTTATAGTGAGTGCTCCGTTCCCAGTACTATTGCTTTGCAGGTACTCCATGCCCGGCGATCCGTTGATCTGTGTTTCCACAGGTGTGGCCATGGTCTGCTCCACTGTAAGTGCATCTGCCCCGGTAAACTGCCCCGTAACCTGCACCACGGGCGGTGTGATCTCCGGGTATTGTCCCACAGACAGGTTCATGATGCATATAGTACCCACCAGCACCAGCACTATGGAGATAACTATCGCAGTTACCGGCCTCTTAATAAATGTATTCGCGATCATGTTACAAATTCAAAAAGCAAAATTCAAAATCAATATTCGCCGCAACGAGAATCAAATAGCCATTTGTCATCCTGAGCGAAGCCGAAGGGCATTTGTCATCCTGAGCGAAGTCGAAGGGACACCTAATGTCCCACAACGATCAGCGACCCCGGGTGCAATTTTTGCACACCATCCACTATCACCTTATCTCCTTCCTTCACGCCCGACTTTACGATCACCCTATCTGCAACCGTTTGGCCCAGCAGTACTTTTCTTTGCAATGCCGCCAGCGATGGCCCTTTCGGTTGCTCAGCTTTGCCATCTTTAGCTTCAGGTGCTGGTAATACCGTATCCTTGGCCACATACACAAAGTATTCGCCCATCTGCTCTACAATAGCTTTGGAAGGTATCATCAGTTGTTTCGATGTATCATTATTACGCACGCGCACCGTACAGCTCATTCCGGCTCTTAACACAGATGACTGGTTGGGGAACACAAGCCGCACCGTGATAGACCCTGTCAGCGGGTTTACGCCGCGGTCTATGAATGATATCTGGCCGGGGCTGGTATAAACGCTGTTATCAGGCAATGCAAGCGTGAATACCGAATCTGCCGCGGCAGGCTTATGCTGCTGTAGTTTCACAAAACGCGGTATCTGTTTTTCGTTCACTACAAAGTCCACAGCCATGGGGTCATTAGTGGAGATCGTGTTAAGTACGGTTTGCCCCACGGTCACTGTATTCCCCGCCTTTACCTGCGATATCCCGATAGTACCATCAAATGGCGCTGTGATGATTGAATAGCCAAGGTCTGTCTTTGCTTTTATCAGGTCTTGCTTTGCTGCGGTCACCTGGTCCTTCGCGTTTTGTAAAGTGGTCAGCGCATGGTCCATTATTTGTTTTGCTACCGCATCATGTTCGTTCAGGTAGGTATACCTGTCTGCATCTTTCTGCGCCTGGTCCAGGTTAGATGTCGCCACTTTTACATTGGCCTGTGCGGAATTATAGCTTGCCTGGTACTTGCTGTCGTCTATGGTATATAGCTTCTGTCCCTTTGTTACATGGTCGCCTTCTTTAAAGAAGATGCCGGTCACGTATCCTTCTACCTCCGGGTGTATATCCACCTGCATCAGCGCGGTCACCGTACCGGGAAACTGGTCATAATAAGCAGCTCTTTCAGGGTGCACCTCGGTAACGTTTACCGGCACAGGTATACTTGCCGGGTTGGGCGCAACTTGCTTTGCACCACCGCACGAAAACAGGAACAGGCTCAGCGCTATTACACAAGTGCTGTACAATTTTTCCTTTACCACACTGATCTTGAAAAAAGATCTGTTCATGAGCAATACATTTTAATGTTAAATATCGGCGGGAATATCCCCCATCGCTTTTTCCAGGTCTATTTTACTTTCCAATAGCTGGAACAAAGCGTTCAAATAATTTATCTCAGACGTTTGCAGGTCCGATTCTGCAATGATCACATCAAGGTAGGCTTTCACCCCCTCACGGTATTGCAGCTTCACTATGTTGTATACTTCGCGCGCCATGTCCACGTTGTCGCCTTGCTCGCGCAGGTAGTATAGATTGCTTTTATAGTTTGCCAGTGCCTGGCTGTATTGTGCGTATATAGATAGCTTTAGGTTCACCTCGTCCCAGTCTATCCTTTGTTCCTGCAGCTTTGCCTTATGTATGTTCTCATTACGCCTGAAGCCCGTGAATATGGGTATGTTCAACTGTAACCCAAATAGCGAATAAGGATAAGCATGTCCGAACAGGTCTGAGAAACTGTTGTTTTCAAATTCGTAATTGTAAGTGTAAAATGCCGACAGGGTAGGAATGAACCCAAGCTGGTAATACATCGTTGTCTCCCGCTGCATCTTTTTTGCCGTCTGCAGTTCCTGGTATTCTATCCGTTTTTCAAATTGCAGGTGCGCATTTGTGTCTACATATATTTCCTGCAGCATCCTTGCAGTGTCAAAATGTACGGTGAACTTCCGCTCAGATGGAAAGCCCATCAACAGTTTCAGCGTCGCGTATTTCGATTGCACAGCCTCTGTTGCACTTTTCAGTTGCGAGAGCGAATTATTCAGTGAAATAGTAGCCTGCTTATAATCTACCTTGTCCACAACACCACTTATGTATCGGTTATACGCGTCCGACTTATTTTTCCGCAGTCTGGCCGTATCTTCCTGGTACACGCTTATTTGCTCTATCGACAGCAGCAAGTCATAAAATGCCTTGCTCACATCAGCTACCAGGTTGATCTTGGTACTGGTGATGTTTTGGCGAGCTTCCTGCATGTTCAGTTTCGATGCTCTTACCGCCAGCATCAGGTCTGTGCTGAACAGGTTTTGGCTGGCTGTAACTGATGGTATCGAATAATTATATACACCCGACCCCACACCGGTTAATACACCATTTACGGTTGAAAATGCAGTGGGTATATTAAAGTAGTGCTGAAAAGTAGCAGCCCCGGTAACCTGTGGTAACCATCCCGAGAAAGCCAGCTTGTTATTGGTGCTCGCTATAGATTCGTCTATCAGAGACTGGTTAAGGGCCGGTTGGTTTTTCAGGGCAAATTTCAGGCA
>CAIJNJ010000444.1 GCA_903821975.1 uncultured Bacteroidota bacterium | reverse complement strand
TGTTTTTCATTGCCCGAAACGCCAATCAAATTGACCGGGAGATTTGAAATAGGAATTGGGGATTTGGAATAAGGAATTAGTAATTTGGATTGGGTCGTTATGTGTTAGTTATTAGATCAATCCCAATTCCAAATACTCAATTCCATAAAAATGTTTCCCGAAAATTTGAATGAAGATTATTACATATTGCCAAACGGGCTACTGGTATTTACTGCTGCTTACCTGTTAAGACGCGGATACTGCTGTGGTAATGGCTGCCTGCATTGCCCGTATGATTACATAAAAGTACCAGAGCCGAAAAGAACACAATTACTACGAAAACGGAATGAAAATGAGCAAAGGGAAAAAGAATAAAGAGAGTCAACCCGTACGCTCGCTGCCAGTGCAGAAAGGTATCTACGATGCTATTTATGATGTGGTGCGGGCTGTGCCCAAAGGGCGCGTTACCAGTTACGGGGCTGTGGCTGCATCTGTAGGTGCAGCATCAGGCGCGAGGGTAGTGGGGTATGCCATGAATATGAGTTTCGGGGTAAAACCCAAAGTGCCGGCGCACCGCGTGGTGAACAGGAATGGTATACTTACCGGGAAGCATCATTTCTCCCCGCCAGAGAAAATGCAGGAGCTACTGGAAAAGGAAGGGATCAAGATAGCAGATGATAAAGTGGTAAACTTTGAATCTTTATTCTGGGACCCAATGAAAGAATTGGAAATGTAATAATGGAACAGTTTTTGTAACTTAAAATAATTAACAGCGGCACCAGCCGTAATTTATGCATCACTTACCGTCTTTTAGTAATAAAAAATACACCCTGTTCATTTTTGTACTTGTATCCCTTTGTGCTTCCTGCGATGACTGGCAGAAAAAGGTAAATGCGCCGCCTGCCGCATTTGTGTCGTTTTCAGATAAGCTGAAGACAGTTTTAAAGCCCGTTGATACAGCCGGTAAAAAGAATATGAAGACTGTATCATTTGATGTGCGCAAAACATACCAGGGCCGCAATTACATGCCCATATGGGTAAAGGAAAACTATGCGCCTACAGAGGCTTCAGACAAACTGATCGCTGAACTTGAGGATATGCAATGGGATGGACTGAACCCTGAACGATATAATCTGGCTACAATAAAATTATTAAAACAACGGCTGGATACAACAAAGCATAATTCATTGCAGGATGCCATAACTTTTGATACCACACTGACGCATAGCTACCTCGCAGCTGCAAAAGACCTTTTATTCGGGATCATATCGCCTAAAAAAGCAGATTCACTTTGGTTTCATGTAAATGACACCGTTTGGAATGCACCTTATCTTTTAGCAACAAAAGATCATTACACTTCTCTTTCCGAATACCGGAGCGAGGTGCCGGCATACCTGCTGTTGCGCAGCGAATACAGGCGCTATGCTTCATTGGCTAATGATACCGACCTCAACAAGACCATAGCCGCGCTGCACTATACAAAGCACCCGGACAGTGTGCAAACTGAGCAGGTCAATACGGTTATAAAAACAGAGTTGCCCTGGATCACAACAGCGCCTAGCGACACCATGAGTGAACAAGTGCAACTGATCACTGCTTACCAGAATTATTCCGGTATCCGGGTTACGGGGAAATTAGATAGTAATACTTTCGTCCACCTTGCTACACCACCTGCGGATTTTTTGAAAAAGCTAAACGCCAATATGGAGCGTATCCGGTGGATGCAAAGGCAATTCGGAGACTTGTACCTGCTCGTGAATGTACCGCTCATGGAACTATTTCTTAAGAAAGCAGGTGTGAACGAGATGCATATGCGCGTGGTAGTGGGAAAGCCGGAGCGACAGACGCCTTCTCTTTTTGCTACCATGGCCAATATTGTTATCAATCCGTCCTGGGGAGTGCCGCCTACTATCCTTAAAAAAGATGTGCTGCCGGGTCTGAAGAAAAGCGGCAGAAAGTATATGCGAAAAAAGGGCCTTAAAGTATATGACAGTGACGGAGATGTGGTAGATCCTTCTTTCATCAATGAAAGTAATTACACACGATATACATATAAGCAAGCGCCGGGTGATGATAACTCATTAGGCTATGTGAAATTCAACCTGCCAAATCCCTGGGATATCTACCTGCACGATACCCCGCACCGCGAAGATTTTGTGAAGCGGGACAGGTTTCTCAGTTCGGGTTGTATTCGTGTGCAGTATCCGCAGGAGATGGCTATTTACATATTATCCGGTATAGAAAATAAGCACACCTACACCCCCGGCAGGCTGGACTCTATGATAGCAACCCATAAGACGCGCTGGGAGATACTAAAGACAAGGATACCGGTGCACATAGCCTATCTGACGGCGTATGAAGATACAACGGGCAAGCACATACAATTTGTGAGGGATATTTATGGACGCGACGAGAAACTTATATCATTACTCAACTAAGAATGAGGATAAATAAGGAAGTTTTTAGTGTTCAATTCTCTCCGGTTAGATGAAAAAATCAGTATATTTGGTAAACCGTATTGCTTAAAATAGCATTATGTGTTTAAGC
>CAIJNJ010000443.1 GCA_903821975.1 uncultured Bacteroidota bacterium | reverse complement strand
TGTCGGTTAGCAAGATTTCCCATGAACATTCCGTTTACATAAAAACGACCCCAAACCTGGTAATCAGCACTGAAAATAAAGGCTGTGGGCAGGTGTAATTTTGTAGCCGCTGCAGAGGTATCGGCAGTGAACCCTCTTTCCTGCAGGTAATTTCTGAAGGCGGTCATATCATTTATATTATCTGATAAGCCCTGCCCGGTTAAATAACCGTTCCCGGAAATATTGATACTGGCGTTAGAATTTTTATTGTATTTAATAGATCCAATGTCTTTTACACAAGCAGATACAACAATAACATGTGTGTTCTTTGAATCAGAGTCGGACGAACCAAGGCGGTAACTATATACAGCTCCAATATCTGCTCCAAAGCCGCTCCCGTCCGTGGATCCAAAGAGCCGGTCAATAAGATTACCGGAATTAATGCCATTAAAAACTGCGGACCTATCGCTTACTATGTTACTTGCAAATTCGAGGTCTGAATGATTTGCATAAAAAGAGTCGTTGGCAGTATAATAAGTCGCGTCAAAATGGTTGCCCTTCAAGCTTATATACCCAATTCCACCAAGATGACGCAAAGTGATACCTGCTTTTAATTGTGACGTTGGCTTATCAATAAAAACACCACCATAAGTGAGGCCTATCTCATTCCATATATGAGCTGTCCAGTTAAATTTCTGGGTGGAGAGGCTGTAGTTGCCGTTTGCAACACTGCTTGTATTTGTTATCGTATTGTATAGCGACTGGTCAAAATTATTAAACTGGTTGATGACCCTGATGCCGGTAGTAATACCGACACTATTTTTTTTGTTTATATTCACTATCAGGCCTGGCCCGCGAACCGTGGCTACAGGCAACAGCATACTGAAATTTTTCTTCCCGGTTGTGGCGAATATGCCCTGCGAATTGGAATCGCTGTTATTAAATGCTTTCCCCAGATCACCAATTTTACCAAATGTGCCCAGGTTGTTATCGAGGCCCACATTGAAAGAAATAAAATTAACGGTGATCTGTTCATCTCCGCCTGCAATGTTAGCAGGATTCAGGTACATGCTATTGCTCCTGCTATTGTTTCCGGTAGCAACACCTAAGTAATACTGTGCATTACCCGCGGTTGCGAAAAGAATAAATGACAAAAAAGAAAAGAGTATTTTTTTATTCATCCCCGCAAATTTTGTTTGCGTAAAGCTAATACGCTTTATTCATATATTTACAATAATTCATTGATATAAATGTTTTTATCACTTATAAACAGCTTTTGTTGGCCTTTATATGTATCAATTAGTATGTCCAGTGAATATTGGCGGGATCGTGGTTAATCTTAAAGATTGGAATATAGCCTCCGAGATACAGGTCGAACCCACGCTGGTTTTTATGAACGAAAGCGAGCGCATCGTCGCTGCCAATAAAAAAGCCGGAAATACGGTAGCCTACCCCAACTTTAATATCACCGGATAACATACTGTAGGTAATAGGCAACGCAACAGACATATTATGCTTATCATACCTGGGAGTAAGTGTTACCTGGTTATAATAAGAGTTGCCAAAATTCATGCGGTTAGCAAGATTATTTATATACAACAGGTTACCGTAAAAACGCCCTGATATCTGCACATCCGCGCTGACCAATAACGCCGTTGGCAAAAATACCCGGTTGCCTTTCGACTCTGTGTCGGCTGAAAAACCTTGTTGTTTTACATAATTGAGAAATGATGCCGAACTGTTTGCATTCTGGCTGATGCCGGGGCCGGACAAAGCGCCGTTTCCTGTCACCACGATATCGGCATTGGTGCTCTTTGCATAATTTATGGATCCGAAATCTGTTACCGAAGCTGAAATGACGACATCATGTGTATTGTCTGATTCCATATAATCAGTTGGGTCCGGGTCACCAATTCGTCTTTTATAGATAAAGCCAATATCAGCCGACATCCCCGTTCCTGAATTAGCCCCAAAGATCCTGCTTAGTATGTTGGATTCGTTTAGCCCTTTAAATATCGCTGTATTGTCATTTACTACATTACTTGAGAATTCGAGATCTGTATTTGTGGCGTATACTGTATTTGAATCTGCCCTATAAGCGACATCTATATTATTGCCGGTGACACTTATATAGCCAATACCAAAAAGCTTCCGCAATGTAATGCCAAACTTCACTTCATTTTTCGGATTGTCCAGTATCACAGCCCCATATGTAAGCCCCACTTCTGTCCACAAATTTGCGGTCCAGTTAAAATTCTTCGAGTTTACACTAAGATTATTACCGGGTACACTGCCGGGATTGGTGATGAGCTTGTATAATGAGGGGTCAAAATTATTGAACTGGTTCATGAGCCTGACGCCGGTGGTAAGCGCGAGGCTGTGTTTTTTATTTATACTGTACATAATACCCGGCCCGTGTATCTCCACATCCGGTATGATCATGTTGAAATCTTTGTTGCCGGATATTTTAAATGTCTTTGGGCTGGTTGCAGCGTATTCTCCTAATTTAGAAAAGGTGCCTAAACTGTTATTTACATCGAAATTGATAGCAAGTATGCCTATACTTAGTTTCTCCCTGCAATCTGCTATGTTAGCGGGATTAAGGTACAGGCGGCTCATTACATTCCACTCGTCGGTTGATGCCCCGAGAAAACGCTGTGCGCTGCAGGGCACAACTGCCAGCAGATAAAAAAAGAATAAAACCTTTTTGAACAGGTTCATTTATACAAGGTTTGAGGCAGCTATTTGCAAGTTCTTCTTTATTAAATTATCAATGCTTTTTTATATAGTTGTATCACATTCTCCAGTCCATAGTACAGCGCATCGGCTATCAGTGCGTGACCTATGGACACTTCTAAAAGTGCGGGTACAGACTGCTTGAAGAAATGCAGGTTTTCCCTGTCGAGGTCATGCCCCGCATTAAGCCCAAGGCCGTTTTGTGTAGCAATAGCTGCTGCTTTTATATAAGCAGCAACAGCCGCCGCCTTGTCTTTTTTGTAGTTTTTTGCGTAGTCCTCGGTATACAGTTCCACCCTGTCCGCTCCTGTTTCTGCCGCGGCGGCTGCCATGCGTTCCACGGGATCTATAAATATAGAAACACGGATACCTGCTTTTTTAAACACATCGATCGTACGCAGCAGGTAGTCTTTTTCTTTTATGGTATCCCAGCCATGGTTTGATGTAAGTTGACCGGGGCTATCGGGCACAAGGGTTACCTGCGCCGGTTTTACTTCAAGCACCAGGCTCACAAATTTATCTTCAGTTGGGTTGCCCTCAATGTTAAACTCTGTAGTGATGATCTTACTTATTTCCCGTACATCATTGTACCTGATATGGCGCTCATCCGGTCGGGGGTGAACAGTTATCCCATCAGCCCCGAAATGCTGGCAATCTATTGCCGCTTTTACCACGTTCGGGTTGTCACCGCCCCGGCTGTTGCGCAGCGTGGCTATCTTATTAATATTGACGGAGAGCTTGGTTGCCATGTTCTTGTTTCCTCAAAAATACTGCTCATTTTAGTTAATTTGCATTAATGCCTGAAATGAAAATAAACAAGGTCGTTTTTTTGCCGTTAGCATTCCTGGCCTGTTTATTCATTTGTTCGTGCAACCACCCGGCACAAACCAATACAAAAAACACTTTTCATCTCAATATCTCTGCCGGTTATCTTGAGTCATTAGACCCTGCATTTGCCAAAGACCTCAATATGATGTGGATAGACCATATGGTATATAACACACTTGTAGAAACCGATGAGCACCTGCATATAGTGCCGTCGCTTGCCAGAAAATGGGAAGTAAGTGAAAACGGGCTGGTTTATACTTTTCATATAAGGGGCGATGTCCATTTCCAGGATAATGCTTTATTCGAAGGGGGAAAAGGCAGAA
Source organism: uncultured Bacteroidota bacterium (assembly GCA_903821975.1). GTDB lineage: Bacteria > Bacteroidota > Bacteroidia > Chitinophagales > Chitinophagaceae > Nemorincola. Next base: position 5,251 of record CAIJNJ010000443.1, on the reverse strand, counting down.
AAATGACCTCGAATGATGTGGTATACAGCTTCAACCGCATCATGGACCCCAGAACCGCATCACCGGGTGCATGGATATTTAATGGCAAAGTAGCCGCCGTTGACCCTTTTACAGCAATTGACGATACTACTTTCCAGATAAAGCTTCGGTCGCCCTTCCGTCCATTGCCCGAAATACTGAGTATGTTGTATTGCAGCATTGTACCGTACGAGGTGGCGGAGCATTGGGGTAAGGATTTCCGCAACCACCCTTGTGGCACCGGCCCTTTCCTCTTCAGTTACTGGGATGAGGGCAATACGCTTAACCTGCTCAAAAATCCCAACTATTGGGAACAAGATAGTACAGGAAGTAAACTGCCCTACCTGGATGCGGTGCAGGTAACATTCATAGACAGCAAGGCGACAGAGTTTTTACTCTTCCGGCAAGGGAAAACAGATCTTGTGAATGGTATAGATGGTTCTTTCAAAGACCTGTTATTATCTAAAGACGGTAAACTGAAAAAGGAGTTTCAGAATAAATTCAGGCTGGAGAAAAGCACCTACCTGAATACGGAATACCTGGGATTTCTCACAGATAGTACAAGCCCGGTAATGCAGGACGAACCAACGCGAAACCCGCTCGTGCGCCGGGCGATCAACTATGCTATCGACCGCCGGAAAATAGTTACCTATTTTAAGAACGGGATGGAGATACCCGCCACACAAGGCTTTATACCGGCGGGTATGCCGGGTTACGATAGCGGCGCACATTATGGTTATAATTATGACCCCGAAAAAGCGCTTCAGCTACTTGCCGAGGCCGGCTACCCTTATGGAAAAGGACTGAAACCAATAAAAATACTGGTGCCCAATAATTTCGAAGATATTGTAAACTTCATAGGCAGCGAATTGCAGGAAGTGGGTATAAACTTAAACATAGAACTGATACAACCCAACATATTAAAGCAGGAAATGAGCAAAGGGAAAGCCGTGTTCTTCCGGGCACAGTGGCTGGCTGACTACCCTGATGCGGAGACCTACCTTGTATTCTTCAACAGCCATTACCCTGCCCCGCCAAATTACACCCGGTTCTGCGATCCTACATTTGATAAATGGTATGAAGAAAGCCTGAACCTGCCGGATACGCCCCGCCAGGTACTATACCGGAAAATGGATAGCCTCGTTATGAGCTATGCCCCGGTGGTGCCGCTTTATTATGAGAACCTTGTGCACCTTGTGCAAAATAACATTTCAGGTTTCCGCAGCAACCCTATGAATATTATTGATATTAAACAGGTAAGGATAAAACAATAATAGTTTTCCTCTTAATAATTATCTTCGCTATGCTATTCCGGGCTACCAGAGATACTTAATGTAACAACCAATGCTGTTTAATTCTTTCCAGTTTTTACTATTCTTTCCTATTGTAACCCTTATCTATTTTATATTACCTCATAAATTTCGCTGGTTTCACCTGCTTATTGCAAGTTGCGTGTTTTACATGGCGTTCATTCCTATATACATACTTATTCTTTTTCTCACTATTATCGTTGACTACATTGCGGGAATATGGATAGAAAATGCAGCAGGCAGGCAACGAAAGCTGTTCCTTGCGATGAGCATTGTTGCCAACGTTGGGATACTTGGGTTTTTCAAATATTATAATTTCTTTATTGAGAATGTAAACCAAATTTTTCTCTTTTCTCATATAGGCGCAAGTATTCCTTTCCTGAAAATAGCGCTACCCATTGGATTGTCGTTCCATACATTCCAGGCAATGAGCTATACAATAGAAGTGTATAGGGGCAATCAAAAACCGGAAAGGCATTTTGGCATTTATGCGTTGTATGTGATGTTTTACCCACAACTGGTAGCCGGCCCTATAGAGCGCCCGCAAAATATGCTGCACCAGTTTCACGAAAAACATGAGTTCGACTATACAGAAGTAGTGGCTGGCTTACGAATGATGCTGTGGGGTGTTTTTAAGAAAGCAGTTATCGCAGACCGACTTGCCTTATTTACTGACCCGGTTTTTAATGACCCCAAAGGATATAGCGGGCTTGTATTGGTAATTGCCACTGTATTTTTTGCTTTCCAGATCTTCTGTGATTTTTCGGGTTATTCAAATATTGCACTTGGCGCAGCAAGAGTTATGGGTTACAAACTTATGGTCAATTTCAACTGGCCATATTCAGCAAAAAGTATGTCTGAATTCTGGCGCAGGTGGCATATTTCGTTGTCTTTCTGGTTCAATGATTATCTTTTTACGCCACTTACCGTAGCCTTTAGAAATTATGGTTTGCTGGCAATTGCCTTATCAGCGGTTTTTACATTTCTTATCAGCGGTTTGTGGCATGGGGCGGCGTGGCATTATATTGTATGGGGCGGCCTGCATGGTATTGCTATTGCCTACGAAGCGCTTACAAGGAAAACAAGAAAGAAGCTATTTAAAAAACTACCAGAAATTGTTGGTAACACTATTGGCATTGCCTGTACCTTTTCTTATGTCTGCTTCTCGTACATTTTTTTTCGTGCTAACAATATGGCAGATGCCCTTTATATAGTGCGTAAAATACCTGCTGCATTCGGCGAAGGGTTAGCGTTGCTGAAAGACCATGCCCCGGCATTACAAATGCCGCTGTCCGGAGCGAAGGTGTGGCTTTGTGTAGCCGTGGCCGTTTTGCTGGAGCTTGTTCATATTTTTCAGAATAAGCGGAGCTTTAATGCTGTGCTGCAAAGCCAACCCTGGTATTTAAGGTGGTCGGCATATTACTTTTTTGTTCTCATGATCCTTTATATGGGCGTATTCCAAAACAGGCAATTCATTTATTTTCAATTCTGATCGGGTATGAAGCGGTTTATCATTAGGTTATTATTTTTTTGCCTGGCGCCGCTGCCGGTCTTGTTTCTATTGAACCATATCGTGGATAAGGGATTGCAGAAATCCCGTTATTACTATTACTCTGAATGGAACGACCTTTTTAACGGCAAGATAAATGCAGACCTGCTCATCCTGGGATCTTCACGAGCATGGGTACAAATATCGCCGCGCATACTTGATAGTGAGCTGCATCTCAATTCCTACAACCTGGGAATGGACGGCTCCTGTTTTGAATTGAACTTTGAAAGACTGAAATTATATCTCGCACATAACAAAAAGCCTAAGTATATTTTACAGGAAGTGGGCTTTAATACCACACTGGTTCGTTTTCCAACCTTACCGGGCACACAGCAGTTCCTGCCTTATTTAAATGATCCTGCAGTGTGGGATATTATCACCTCGCATACTACTACCCTCAATTTCCTGGACCGGTATTTTCCTATGTACAAATACAACAATGAGTTTGTAGTGGTGAAGGAAGGTATAAACAGTTATTTCGGGAGAGGTGTGAAAAGCGCAAAATATAAAGGATACCAGGGCCAGGATAAAGTATGGGACAGTTCGTTTTATAACTTCAAAATGAATAACCCGGAAGGCATAACAAGCGGTATTGATTCACAGGGGGTTGCCATATTTAAACAATTTCTTGACTTCTGTAAAACCAACGACATAAAAGTGATCATGGTTTATCCGCCCGTATATTACGAGGGCCTCGCTTATATAAGAAACCACGACAAGTTTGTAGCTATCTATAACAATTTCTCTGCCGAATATAATGTTCCGTTCTTTAATTACATGAACGATTCGCTCAATTATAACCGCTATAATTTTTATAATTCACAGCATCTGAATAAGCATGCGTCTGAAATATTTACTACAGAGCTTGGCGTTAAATTGCAAGACTATATTAAGTAATACGCAGGAGTTTCCCAGATCATGCCAGATAAAACCTCAAATAAAGAACCACTCGATGTAGCCAACTCCATTTTTCAAAAAGCGGTTTCATTTGTAAGAGATACTGAGGAAAACCTCTTCCTTACCGGAAAAGCGGGTACCGGGAAAACCACTTTTTTAAAATACATACAAACACAAACACGCAAGCAAAGCGCCATCGTGGCGCCCACAGGCGTGGCGGCCATAAACTCGGGCGGGGAAACGATACATTCATTCCTGCAATTGCCTTTCAGCCCTTTTGTGCCGGGCAGCGCCGGCGGGTTTGGGCGACAGGGCGATACCCAGGACAAGCATTCTTTATTGGCCAACCTGCGCCTGCGCGATACAAAACAAAAGCTGCTGCGCAAATTGGAGTTGCTGATCATTGATGAGGTGAGTATGGTGCGCTGCGACCTGCTCGACAGCATGGACCTTGTATTACGTCATGTTCGCAAAAACTGGTCACAGCCTTTTGGTGGTGTACAGATGGTATTCATCGGTGACCTGTTCCAGCTACCGCCTGTGGCGCCGGAGGAAGATTGGGAAATACTGCGCAACTTCTATTCCAGCCCATACTTTTTTGATTCAAAGGTTTTGCAGCAGCACCCGCCACTGTACATCGAGCTGAAGAAAATATACCGGCAAAAAGAGCAGGCGTTCATTGATATCCTGAACCGTGTGAGAAACGGCAATGTAATGCAGGCAGATGTGGATGTGCTGAACGCCCGCTACGATCCGCTGCCACAGAAGAAAAGCGGATATATCATACTCTCCACACACAACAGGATAGCAGATGAAGTAAACCAAAAAGCACTGGAGCAATTAGCTGCGCCACTGCATAGTTTCAACGGAATAATCAGAAATGAATTTAACCCGAAAAACCTGCCGACCGAAGAGGTCTTACAATTAAAAGAGGGCGCGCAAATCATGTTTGTGAAGAACGATCTGCAGACACCGCGGCGATATTATAATGGTAAGATAGGTACAGTATCAAAAATAGGTGTGGACGGTATATGGGTTACCTTCCCGGGCGAAGAGGAAGAGCCATTGCTGCTGGAGCAGGACACGTGGAAAAACATGCGCTATACCTTAAATACCCAGAAAGGAGAAATTGAAGAAGAAGAATCAGGGAGTTTTACACAATTCCCGGTACGACTTGCCTGGGCCATTACTGTACATAAAAGCCAGGGGCTTACACTCGACAAAGTTGTCGCCGACCTTAACCAGTCGTTTGCACCAGGACAGGTATATGTGGCGCTGAGCCGCTGTACAAGTATAGAAGGATTGGTGCTGCGCAGTAAGCTGAATATCAATAATGTCATTGTTGACCCAAGAATAGTTGCTTTTGCGGAGTCCGAGAACGAAGAGGATGAACTGGAAGATCTGCTATCTGAAAGCAAACGAAAAGCGCAGGCATCACAGCTTTGCAAGGTTTTTTCTTTTTCTGAACTGGTCTCTT
>CAIJNJ010000442.1 GCA_903821975.1 uncultured Bacteroidota bacterium | reverse complement strand
TACAGCAGAATGCGTCCAACCCGGCGCCATATGCTTCTTTTTTGTTCCAAAAATCAATAGATTATCAGGCGAAGGTAAGTATTCTGGCCTTTTTCAAATCTATTGGATATTCGCCTGTTTGATCTTATTCAATAACTCTTCCATATTTATCAATTCGCCACAGGTAATAAGCCCGCTGATGGTTACGCCAAGTATACCGTGAAGGTTAAGATTTTGCCCGGTAAGAAATAAGTTTGGCAGCCGGGTGCGTGGGGCAATGAATGTTTTGAACGAGTTTCGGTGATCTTTGGCAATGCCATACATACTGCCGTCTGCGGTGCCTTGGTAGTCGCGGTAGGAGAGGGGGGTAGCTATATAGTAGGCATGGATACATTTCCGAATGTCAGAAAATTTCTTTTCCACTATATCGAGTAGGCGCTCTGCCTTTTCTTTTTTGAAAGCTTCATAATCTGCTCCTCGATCATTAATATGAGTGTCCGTATTGAAAGTGTCTTTCCATTTGGCCACATCCTCATACCTCATATACGTCATAATAGTAAGGCTATCTGTAAACTGTTCGTTTTTTGATGTTGCGTTAGCAAACAAAGCGTAAGTAAGCGGCCAGTTTTGATCGGTATAGTCGACGCCTTCCCAGGCATTTTCCGTTTCGTGGTGATAGTAATTGTAGTTGAGGTATGGGAAAGTATCTTTTTTCAGAACAATATTCAAAAGAAAAGTTCCGATAGAGTTGTCGAGGTTTTGCATGCGGGTACGATATGCATTGCGTAATACCTCGCTCTCGGTTATCTCGACTGTTTGTGTAGGGTGGAGATTAGAAATAAAATACTTTGCTGTTATTCTCTGCCCATTCTCCAGCAATACATATTCGATCTTATCTGTGCCGGCTATTTTTGCCACTTTAGTATTACGGTGTATCTCTCCGCCATGCTCCCGGATACGTTTGTTCAGTAACCTTGCGATCTGTGAACCACCATCAATACACTTCCAGGCGCTTTCTATAAAGCTATTGGTGATAAGCGCGTGAATATATAGCGGTGTTTTATCAGCAACCCCGGCATAGAGCAGATTGTTGCCTGCAAGTACCTGGCGCAATTTTTCGTTTGTAGTAATGCTACTTAAAAATGCGTGGGTGTCAATGTGAAGGATATCTTCTTTCTCTGCATAATCACCTGTGCGCAGATTATATAGCGGGAATTTACCGCAGATCTCTTTTATTTTATCGCAATAATCATTCAGCGCTTTTTCTTCTTCCGGAAAGTCTTTCAGCAACTGCTTTATAAAATTATCATACCCCTGTGCAAGCATATAAGTTTTGTCATCACCGGCAAACCCTATTTTGTCAAACGCATCTTTATCAAGTTGCTTCAGTTTCAGCTCATCCATGATGCCCAGATACCTGAAGATGCTGTAAAGGTTTTGTCCCGGTGCAAGGGCGCCGATATAATGCACTCCTGTATCTATGATCGTCTTATCGCGGGAATAGGTTTGAAGACACCCCCCAATTTGCCTGTTCTTTTCAAATATACCCACCTTATAACCATTCATGCCAAGGACTGTGCCGCATACAAGGCCGCCCAAACCACTGCCAATGATCACTACATCATAGTCAAGCATAAGATGGTGCAGGTGATTTTTTGATCACAAAAATGATGTTCGATGTATACCGTGTATTATCTATTTGCAACACAGATGCGCCATTAGCTGCTACTATGCCCCTGAGGCGGGCAGATGATAAGAAAGACAATGGTTTGCTGGATGTCTTATTGAAACCGATTGCCTTGGTCGAGAAAAACTCCGTTAGGGCTGTTCCTTTTTGACGGTCTTTGAGATCAGCATCGCCATCTCTTACAATGAGCACGCCATCGTCGCTGAGATTGGCGATACATTTTTTCAGCAACACTTCCTGTTCGTCTGGCTGCAGGTAATGCAGCACATCACTGATAATGAACGCATCGTGCTGATCAAAAGTATAGTTGATAATGTCCCCGCAAATAAAATTCAACCGGTCGTTCTTCAGGTAAGCATGATTAGCAGTAGCTATTTTTTCTTCATCATGGTCTATGCCGGTAATTTGCCTTCCTTCGGAAAGGAAGTGAAGCATGTAAGACATAAACCCGTAGCCGCAACCAATATCCAGTATGCGTCCGTGGGTAGGGATAAGCCGGTGAAATTCTTCGTAATTTTTTTCCATCCGTGTTTTGATACGCATGTACCATTCCAGGACCGGACCTTTGTACACATAGTTGTAGTACAGCATTTCGCGGAAGTATGCAGGGGTTTCTGTTTCCCGGCGCAGGTATTCATATTCCCGCCTGAAATAACGGCTGATGTTTTTTGTGCGCTCCAGGTAGCCGCCGCCCCAGTCACAATCGTCGGCCTTTATGCGCGGCAGGTACTTAACGGTAATAACTCCATCCTTTAAGAGGAAGTCGCCCTTGGTCATTGTATATGCGGTACCATGGATAACAACAGGCAGTACATCAAGCCCCAGTTTCTCGGCTAGGTAGAAAGCTCCTTTATGAAAACGTTTCAGTTCGGCCTGTGGCGAACGGGTGCCTTCGGGATACACTACAATAGAATAACCTTGTTCCACTTTTTCCCTGAGTGCATCCACACTGCCTTCCACACCATCTGCAACAGGATAGTAATCCGCCAGCCGTACCACGGCGCCAAATATTGGTGATCGCCATACCCACTGGTTGGTGAGCAGTATCACCTTTGGGTTCATAGAGGTAGAAACGAGTATGTCCAGAAATGATTGGTGATTACTTACAACCACGCATGGTTTGCTGAAGTCTTCATTTTGTGGATTGATGTAGGTCTTTTTGACATTGCCCATAATGTGCAAGACAGACCAAGTGTATTTAGATAAGAGGCTGTGGTATAGGTATTTCCCTTTTTGCTTATTGAAAAGGTTAAGCTTTATCAGGATAAAGCCGACGCCCGACATAATAAAGCTCCCTAATGCGAAGTAAGTAAGGGAGAAAACAGATTTTGCCCAGCTTGAGAGAGTCCATGGCGCGAAGCCTTTTTTTACACGGTTGGTAATAAGCCAGTTAAACAGGAAGGGTATCAGTACCTGTGAGGTAATGACCACGCAACAAATACCAACGATGGAAATGAAGGCGATAGATTGCAGCGACGGGTGCTTTGCAAATATCAATATGCCTAAACCTAAAATAGTAGTGATAGCTGAAAGGAAAATGGATGATTTGAAAGAAGAAAGATGCTTTTTCCCGGTCTTATACTGCTGTAGCAATCCATCCATGATGAAGATGCTGTAATCATCACCAAGACCGAATATAAAAGTGGATAGAATAATGTTCACAATATTGAATTTGATGCCGAAAATACCCATGATGCCAAGTATCCATATCCAGCTGATGAGCATGGGGATAAAGGTGATCAAGGTGAGCTCTATACGCCCATACGACAGGAAAAGCGCAAGAAATACCAGCAGCGAGGTCATCCACGCAATGTTGTTGAACTCATTATTTATCTCGGCAACAAGGCTGTTGGTAGCATATTGTTTATCCAATACCGTGACGCCCGGCTGGCCATCAAGCGTTTTATATACCAGGTCTTTTTGTGCAGGGTCTACCTTGAGTAATGTGACTACAGATACCTTACCGTGCTTATCAATAATATAGTTATTGAGTGCGCCAGACTGCATTACGTCAAGGCTTTGTGGTGGTGTCACTGTATACTTTTTATCCAGTAGTGTTTAAACGCATCAAAGGCCGTCGGTTTAAAATGATAAGCTGCGCCTTGCTGCTGCAGGGAAGATAATAGTTGCTGTTTCTTTTCGGCAGTCCAGTAGGTGTTCCATTTGTCTATGCGTGCTTGTTGCTCCTTTGCAGATAAAAGCAGATCTCCGACACCTGATATTTTCTTGATGCTTCCTTTTTTTTGTAATTGTTGTAATACAGGCTGTATATGCTCGTTGTTTTCCAGCGCATCTTCCAGTGTATTGCCTTCTGCCACGAGGTATACAGACCGTGCGATAAAAGAATTAATAGCATTGAACTTCTTTTCAGACTCCTTTAGTTTGGGCGTCATAAAGTTCATGCGCATCATATCATTCTCAAAAGAGACTTTCCCTGCGGTGTAAAGGAAAACGATAGTTAGTGCGAATATGCCGCCAACGAGGTATTTGTTTTTCTCGGGCTTGTATTCCGATATCTTATCTATCCAGCTTTGTTTTTCATGGGTATGTTCATGAACATAGACCGCTTTTTTATTGCCTTCTATCCAGTGTGGCAGGAATATAAGCGAGCACAGGGTAGCACCAACCAGGCTGAATGCAGCGAACAACCCCATATC
>CAIJNJ010000441.1 GCA_903821975.1 uncultured Bacteroidota bacterium | reverse complement strand
CGGCCAGTCGCGGATCAGAATGTACCACAACATTGCCCGGCATGAACTGTGCCTTTACCTCTACCACGAAAAACATAAAAAAAGCAACAGGTGCTATAAAATACCGCTTCATTATTTCTCTTTCCCTTGTATCAAACCAAATGCAAATACGAACTACTAATTTACTAAGTGTATATCGATAATTGCAAAAAGCGCTTATTTATTTTTTTAATTTGCCCTGCTCTCCTTCATGATCTGGATACTCGCCGAGCAACCCAACCTGGTGGCGCCGGCATCGATCAGTTCCTTGGCAAATGCAAATGTACGGATACCTCCCGAGGCTTTTATGCCTATACGGTTAGGTAAATTGGCCCTCATTATGTTTACGGCATGTATCGTGGCGCCATTATCGGCATAACCGGTAGAGGTTTTCAGGTAGTCGATCTCATAGTTACCATATAGTTTACAACAGGATACCAGTTCACTGTCGGTAAGCATACCGCTCTCTACGATCACTTTTATCACTTTCCGCTGCGCATATACCGGTGCCAGGCATGATTCTATTTCGGTTTCCAGGTACTTCCAGTCTCCGCTCTTCAAGGCACACAGGTTTATCACCATATCCACCTCATCCACACCCATATCAAGAGCATTTTCTATTTCTTTTACCTTGATCTCCAGCGTATTAAATCCTAATGGAAACCCGATCACGGTCGCGACTTTTACCCGCGAGCCGTCCAGCAGCTTTTTTACATCAGGCACATACTTTGGAGGCACACATACCGCGGCAAAGTTCTCCAGCGACGCCTCTACACATACCCGGTCCACCTCCGCATGGGTAGTGGTCTGTTTCAGTATGGTGTGATCTATGTAAGAAGCTAGATTCAGGGGCATGTCAGGTTATCAGGAGTGTAAATTTAATTTTTTTTCAAATAAAGCAATGAAAAATTTATACTTACCTCAGATAAGCACACATATCTCTTGGCCGGATACCTTATCAGGCAGGCATTTTCAGGCTTTTTACGATCTCCTCGGCAAATTCGCTTGTTTTCAGCAAAGTGGCATCGTGCATCAGGTTGTAAAAATCTATGGTCACCCTTTTCCGCATGATGGTAGTAGCCAGCGCCTCCTCAATGCAAGCGGCCGCCTCATGCCATCCCATATATTCCAGCATCATTACGCCGCTCAGCAGTAAAGAAGACGGGTTCATGGTGTTGGTATTCGCAAACCGGGGCGCTGTGCCATGGGTAGCCTCAAATACGGCATGCCCGGTGATGTAGTTGATGTTGGCGCCCGGCGCTATGCCTATGCCACCTACGGATGCCGCAGCAGCATCAGATATATAGTCGCCGTTCAGGTTCAGCGTAGCCACCACAGCATAGTCTTTTGGAGATATGAGTAGCTGCTGCAGGAAATTATCAGCAATAACATCTTTTATAATAAGCCTGCCCTGCGCTTCCGCCTTCTTAAGCCGGGCATTTGCGGCGTCTTCGCCCTGTGTCTTTTTGGCATTCTCCCACTGTCCCCATGTATATACCTGCTCACCAAATTCCCTTTCTGCCAGCTCATAACCCCACATTTTAAAGGCCCCCTCGGTATACTTCATGATGTTGCCCTTATGCACTAATGTCAGCGATGGCAGTTTTTGTTCCAATGCGTATTTTATTGCCGCGCGCACCAGCCGCTCAGACCCTTCTTTTGATACCGGCTTTATACCAAAAGCCGATGTTTCGGGAAAACGTATCTTTTTTCTTACTCCCAGTTCATTGGTAAGGAAATCCAGCAGTTTTGCCGCCTCGGGAGTACCACTTGCAAATTCTATACCCGCATAGATATCTTCTGTATTCTCCCTGAAAATGACCATGTTGGTATTTTCGGGGTGCACCACCGGAGAAGGCACACCTTTGTACCATTTTACGGGGCGCAGGCACACATATAGGTCCAGTTCCTGGCGCATAGCCACATTCAGCGAGCGTATACCACCGCCTACAGGCGTAGTAAGTGGCCCTTTTATGGATACCAGGCAGTCACGGGCTATATCCAGCGTTTCGGCAGGCAGCCATTCCCCTGTCTTATTGAACGCTTTCTCCCCTGCCAGTATCTCTTTCCATTCTATTTTCCGCTTACCGCCGTATGTAAAAGCTACTGCCGCGTCTAAAACAAGCTTACTGGCGCTCCATACATCCGGCCCTATGCCGTCTCCTTCTATAAATGGTATTATAGGTTGGTCAGGTACATTCAACTGGCCATTTTGACCCATGGTAATTTTCTGCGCTGTCATTGCTTTATCTTGATTTGAGTGTGCGAAGATAATAGATAAAAAAGAATCGGGAAACCACGCGGGAATTAACAAATAATGGCACTGTATTTGTGCGATAATAATTGATATAGAAGTGGGATAAAAGCGGCTAAAAGCTTGATCCCCGCGAGAGAGCGGAGAAAGAAGAAGATCATCCGGAATACTGTTGTTATCCTACCATTCATAGCACTAAAAATTTGCTTTATGAAACAGATAATAACCAGTTTGCGCGACAAGATCGCGGTGTTCCTATTGATACTGCTTACAGCAGGTCACACATTTGCCCAGGATGCCAATGACACAGTAGTTTCGGAATCCTCATTTCAGACAACCCATTCAAAATTCTCAATGAACCTGTACGATGGGACCATACCCCATATAGCGCTGGGAGTAGTATTTGTACTCATACTCTATGTGGGCTACAGGTACTGGCACGACAACAGGCCGGATGATGAAATAAGGCATACACCGCACCATCAATAAGCTGGTGAAATTAGTTGCCCCGTCTTCAGTGGCATCATTTTTACTCTGTATGGGTAACTAACAAACTACCATATGAAAAACTTATTGAAAAATCTCCGTTACAAGTTACCCATGCTGCAGTTGATGCTATTATCGGGCATTTATGCTTTCGCGCAGGATTCAGGCGCTACCACATCTACCCATACTGCCACTTCACAATCTTCCAGCTCTACCGGGCCAGATAATGCCGCTATGTGGTATTCAGCTCCTTGGGTATGGGCAGTAGGTGCCGTTGTGTTGATCCTTATCGTGTATGCAATTTTCAAGGGCAGCAATAACAACAACCGCACGGAGGTGACCCGTACTACCAAGACAACGACAGAAGTAAAGAACGATTAATAATCAAAAAGGAAATCGATAAGAAAGGCCGGCTATGTCGGCCTTTTTGCATGTAATAATTTTGCATTTTGTGTAATTATTCATATTTTTATATCCATAAACCAACCCTATGCGCAAACTTATACTCTTGCTTTTCGCGATATTGATTTTGCCATTTGTAGCAGATGCGCAAATCGTCGATGGCGCACCAATGGATTCAACTACCATCACATTTACAAATGATTCCATTGCTAATTTCATCCCGGACACGGCAACTACACCTTTATGGCAGAT
>CAIJNJ010000440.1 GCA_903821975.1 uncultured Bacteroidota bacterium | reverse complement strand
TGCATCGCAACCGCAGCAAAAGATAAAACCACAAACAGCGGAAACTGTGGGCAATATTTTTGAGCGGCCGTATGTAAAGGTGCTAATAGCAGCAGGTATAGCCATAGTAACCTGGTTGTTTCTGAAAGTGTGCCTTAATAACCAGTTCACCAACTGGGACGACCCCGGGTATATAAAAGACAATGCGCTCATAAAGGATATTTCGGCAGAAGGGATAAAGAACATTTTCTCTACTTCGATAATGGGTAACTACCACCCGCTGACGATACTGACCTATGCGATAGAATACAGTTACGCCCAGTTGCGGCCGGAACTATTGTATATATATCACAGGGACAGCCTGTTGTTTCATATCGCGGTGACCTTGCTGGTTTATTGGTTTGTGAATATACTTACCCGCAGGCCTGTAGCGGCAATAATTACGGCATTACTCTTCGGGCTGCACCCGATGCATGTGGAGTCTGTGGCATGGCTGGCGGGGCGCAAGGATGTGGTGTATGGCATGTTCTATATGGCATCACTCGTGGCATATGTGTACTACATACGTGCGACCGATAGCAAAAAGTGGCTGTGGTACGCGGTAATGATCATCATGTTCGTTTGCTCGCTTTTAGGGAAACCTGTTGCGGTGACATTGCCGGTAACGCTGTTTCTCATCGACTATTTTGACAAGCGGAAACTGAACGCTGCTCTAATCATTGAGAAGATACTCCCTTTTCTAATTGCTATAGGGTTTGGTATCAAGTCGGTTATGGACCAACGCACGTTTGGTGCATTGGGAACACAGAACGTGAGCTATAATTTTATAGAAAGGATAGCGCTGGGCGGCTATGCTCTTATCACTTACTTATGGAAGGCGATAGCACCGCTGAATCTCAGTTGTTTTTATCCATACCCGCAAAAAGTGGATGGGGCTTTGCCATTTAGTTACTACATCTACCCGCTGGCGGTGGCTGTTATCATTTTCCTGGCATGGTGGTTTGCACGTAAAAATAAAGTTGCCGTGTTCGGGCTGATGTTCTTCATGGTGAATATCGTATTGTTACTACAGTTCATACCGGTGGGCGGTGCGATACTTGCAGACAGGTACACCTATATTCCTTACCTGGGGCTGTTCTTCATGCTTGGGTGGCTGGTATCTAACTATTTTGAGCCGGACGCTAACCGGCAAATAGGGTACTCTGCATTAGCATTAGTGGTTATCTATACAATTTGCCTTGGCTATCTGAGCAATGAAAGGTGCAAGGTGTGGTATGATACCAGCAGCCTGTGGCGCGATGAAATAGAACAACAGCCAACAGCACCTAATGCGTTCAATAATCTCGGCTTTGAGTATTTCAATAAGTTCAACGAGACGGTAGATCCCAAGGAACGGAAGTTATATTATGACTCATCGTTCCTGCTGCTGAATGAAGCTATAAGGTTACAGAAAGACTTTGCCAATCCCTATATTTCACTTGGCGAGCTGGAGCGCACTACGGCGCAATATGATGAGGCAAGGAAGAATTATTATAAAGCCATTTCGCTGAATGATAAGAATGAAACACCTAACGCATACCTTGGCCTGGCTATCATATACGCCATCAATAATGTTTATGACTCTTCGGACATCTATTTCAGGATGGCGTTGAGGGATAAACCATATTTCCCGGAAGCTGTGGGTAATTATGGTAACTTCCTGGATATGACGGGGAGAACGGATTCCGCGATCAAGGAATATGGCGTGGCCATAGCACAGAACCCGGATGCTTATGCACCTTATCTGAACCGTGCGCGTGCGCTGATGCGGCATAACCGGCCTGATGAAGCCATGAAAGACTTTAACAAGGCGATAGACCTGAGCCCGCAGATGGGTGAGATCTATTATTTCCGGTCGCTGTGTTATAGTGCCAAGGGAAATAACACGCAGGCGCAGCAGGACATGCAAAAGTCGCAGGCGCTAGGATATGTACCCCCGAGCAGACCAAAATAATTTCTTACTTCAGGCACAGATATTTAACCGCAAAGACGCAGAGGCGCAAAGCTCTTGATGTTTATTTCCTTAATCGATGTAACAGGCATTATTTCATGATCACCTGTACCGTCTTTCGTGTTTCCTGGCGCAGGAGTATCTGGCGGCCGATTATGAGGTTATCAACAACCTGTGGCGTATAGTGGCGAACGGTAAGCAGGCTTACATGGTCGTTGACAGAAACTTTGTAGTCTTTGCCCAGGGCTTCTATCAATGCTTTTACTTTATCTTCCCGGTTATCTACACTGGCTACAAAGCTGATGGCCGCATTTTGAATCAGGTTGATCTTTACATTCAGATCGTGGAAGATGCTGTATAGCTTACTGAGGTTGTCTTCGGTGATAAACGAGAAGTCTTTGGTAGTAACCTGTATCAGCACCTGGTTATCCTTTAATACTATCAGCGGT
>CAIJNJ010000439.1 GCA_903821975.1 uncultured Bacteroidota bacterium | reverse complement strand
CCTTACAACCTGGTCTAATTCACTCGTACTTTCGAACAATATCTGCAAGAGAGGGATTCGACCCCCCGGACCTATGAGTTCAGTTTTCAAGAAAACATAAAAAAACCCATCAAACTTACGTTTAACGGGTTTTGCGGAGAGGGAGGGATTCGAACCCCCGGACCTATGACAGTCAACAGTTTTCAAGACTGCCGCAATCGACCACTCTGCCACCTCTCCGGGGTCAAAATTAGATAAGCACAGGCATATTCACAAAGATTTTTTGCTTTGGCCTCATATTTTTTTAGTCGTAAGTCTTTAGTGGTCTTATCTTTAAGCGTTGTAAAAACGTTAATTGCATGTTCTGCTTCAATCCTTACTACCCTATTACTGCGTATATACTCCTAAATTTGACATAATGATAAAGCGCATCACCAGGTATATCTCTTCATTGTTGCTGCTTGCACCATGGGTAGCAGGGGCACAAAATGATAATTACGAACGATCAAAAACATTCAAAGAAATGAATACAGCAATAACAAATACGCATACACATAAAACAGAAACAGCAACATTTGGTGCGGGCTGCTATTGGTGCACTGAGGCACAGTTCCAGCAACTGAAAGGTGTGGAGAAAGTAGAATCAGGATTTAGCGGTGGCCATGTAGACAACCCTACTTATAAACAAGTATGTACCGGCAATACAGGCCATGCCGAGGTTTGCAACATCTATTATGACCCGGCGGTAATTAGTTTTGATGAGTTACTGGCTGCCTTCTGGACCTGCCACGACCCTACTACACTTAACCGCCAGGGCAATGATATGGGCACACAATACCGCTCTGTGATCTTTTACCATAGCGATGAGCAAAGGCAAAAAGCGGAAGCATATAAAAAGAAACTCAATGACGAAAAGGCCTGGGATAAACCCGTAGTCACAGAGATATCTGCTTTTACGAAATTCTATAAAGCCGAAGACTATCACCAGAATTATTATAACGAAAACGGCGAAGCGCCCTATTGCCATTTTGTAATAGGCCCGAAAGTCGAGAAGTTCAAGAAGGTATTTAAGGATAAATTAAAATCATAGATCCGGAAAAGATAACATGATATAATGGGGCGCAATGCCCCATTTTGTTATTTTTACATTTCAAAAAAGCTGTTTTATGAAAAACAAAATCGTGATAGGCAGTATGCTGTTGCTTGTGACAGCGCTTATGGCCTATAAACTTCCTGAAGGCTGGATAAGGGCAGGCAGCAAACCAGATGACTATGATATGGGTATAGCACCGGGCGCGGGCCGCAGCGGCAATAATGCAGCGACGATCCAATCGACCAGCAGAAAAATAAATGGGTTCGGCACACTGATGCAGAATATAGACCCTGAAATTTATAAGGGGAAACGCGTAAAACTCTCCGGCTATATAAAGGCTGAAGAAGTGAATGAATGGGCCGGGTTGTGGCTTCGTATTGATGGTAAGGGGCCTTCAAAATCCGTGACCACCACTATAAGAAACGAGCAGGATGACAAGCGTAAAATAACAAGCAAAGTAAGCAGTACCGAATCTAAAAGATCGCTGGCATTTGACAATATGTATAACAGGGCCATAAAGGGCACGGTAAACTGGACGAAGTGTGAAATAGTGCTGGATGTGGCAGACACGGCTACCAACATAGCCTTTGGCGCATTACTGAGCGGCACGGGGCAGATATGGTTTGACGACCTGAAACTAGATGTAGTAAATAAAGATGTACCTACAACGAGTCCTAAAAACAAGGAGCCTGTGAACATGGATTTCGAAAAATAATTTTGGCAGAAAACATAGATTAATTTGTTGTTTTCATAAAAAAAATATGTAGATTTGCGTATTCATTAATTTTTATATTCTATTTACAATGCAAGAAGGTACAGTAAAGTTTTTTAATGAGACCAAAGGATTTGGTTTCATTACGCCATCAAACGGTGGCCAGGACATTTTTGTTCACGTATCAGGTCTGAAAGATCAAATCCGTGAGAACGACAAGGTGTCTTTCGAAGTGCAAAATGGTAAAAAAGGTTTAAATGCTGTAAACGTTAAAGTAATTTAAGTTTACAACAACACTTAATATCATTGCAAGACGTGCCACGCACGTCTTTTTTGTTGCCCGGAAGTGTCTCTTCCCGCAAACCTGCAGGCAGGATGGCTTCGTCACAGCTATGCACACTGATATCTACACGATGCTGCGCAATGACGACTTTATTAACCCTTGGTTATACTGTGGGATGGTTTTCATTGTTGCCTAATTTCTTAAGCATTTTGCCGTGTGCAATGATGGCGCTGCGGAACGTAGGCATTACCTGGTATGGGATGTTGTAATCTGCGGCAACACCGGCTACAATCTTGGCTATTTGGGGATAATGCACATGGCACACATGCGGGAACAGGTGATGTTCGATCTGGAAGTTGAGCCCACCAATGAACCAGGAAACGAGTTTATTATTCGGAGCAAAATCAGCGGT
>CAIJNJ010000438.1 GCA_903821975.1 uncultured Bacteroidota bacterium | reverse complement strand
GCCATCGAAGAAACGTATGCCGGCAGCCAATGTCTGTTCCCTGCCATTTATGTTATAGTTGGTAAGCAAGCGCAGCTCGGTAGTAGAACTGGTAAAATATTCATGCTCCACTTCACGCGGCACATAATTATTGGTAGCTGGGTCTATATCATCAGGCGACTCGGGCCCTCCATCTTCATTGCGCCATACTATACTGCGGCTGCTCACATTCATTGCAGATTTGAGTGTAAGCATGGTTTTAGATGATATTTTGTACTCGCTTGTAAGCGCTGCAATATTCCATGGGGTCACCAACCAGTTCCGGGCACGGAACGACTGATCGGGATTTTGATTGAAAGAAGCATCATCCAGACCGCCTGGCATATGCAGCAGGTTGCGTAGCAGGGAGTATTCCAGGCCTATTTTGAAATGGTCGTTTGCGCGGTATTCCAGTTTTGCAAACCCGGTAACCTGTTGTAACTGTGAATTTGCCCGCCACCCTTGTGCGCCGTCGTATTCTACAAAAGCGTAGTAGTTCCACTTTTTAATAGTGCCGCCGATGGAATTGAATGAATTGACGAATCCATAAACACCCCCGGTTTGCTCGGTATTGAATTCTATCTTTTTGTCTTCCGGCCCGCTTTTCACGATGTAGTTAACTACGCCACCAAACTGGGGGCCGAATTGCAGTGATGATGCCCCGCGTATCACCTCGATCCGTTCAGTGGCTTCGAGTGGTGTGAGGTAATAAGATTCGGGATAGCCGTAAATATCGCCTGCTATATTGTAGCCATTTTGCCGGGTATTTGTCTGAATGGATTGTGTGGGGTTTAGGCCCCTGAAGCCGATACCATTAGAAGGAAAGCCGCTGCCTTCTGTTTCAGAATAATTAGAACCCGGCACTCGCCCTAATACCTGGCGGGGATTATCCTGTGCGGTATTGGCATCAAGGCTATCGAGGATAAGTACTTCATTTTTTTGCCCCGAATAGATAATGCCATCATGCACTTCATCAAGGTGCCCCATGCCGGTAATGGTTTTATATCCTCTTATTTTCACCTCACCAAGCGCCACGGTTGTATCTTTCTTTTGGGCATGCACGCAGGGGATAGTAATCAATGAAAAAGCAACTAATGGTAATACGTGTTTCATGTTTAGGTTTAGAATTGTACCCGCACCATGTTTTCAGGAGGGGCAGGCAAAGAAAGACAGCCGTCGCTAATAATAATTTCAGAAAAGGGAATAGATTTTTCTTAAAACGGAAAATTTATTTTTCGAGATACCGTTGGTGTTTTCTATATATGTGCCGGGTGTACCTAATTTGTAGTGGAAGACGTAGTTTTGCGTAATAGTACATTCCTGCCATTTTATGCAAATAAGCTTTAAGACAAGGTTATATGTAGGTTTTGCATTAGCAATATTATTGAGCGCAATAAGCGGGTTTACTTCTTATCATATTTTCCGGAAACAGGCTACAGAAAGATTATGGGTGAAACGGGCAACGTACGCTTTGGACTCAGCAAACAGTATCAAGCACCTTATTGTGGAAATGGAAACGGGCAGAAGAGGTTTCAGGGCTACAAACCAAAAGAGGTTTCTTGAACCTTATACGGCAGCATTACCACATATAGATCCTGCTATCGCGGGATTGAAGAACCTCCTGTCTGATGATACGGCTCAGGAAAGAAGGGCGATAGCCGTGGAAGTGCAGATACGTGACTTGATTAATTTCTGGAAAGGCAATGGCGATGATGCTGATTTGTATACCAGGGATTATGTAACGCAGCTTACTGATTCTGAGAAAAAGAAGGTCGACAGGATCAGGAATGTCATTAATGAATTGGAAAAAGACGAAAACAAGCTGCTTGTAAAAAGAAGAGCAGAATATGAATCCCTTATTCATGACTCTGTTTTGTCATCGGGTGCGGGCAGTGTTCTTTGTGAAGTGATCATCATCATACTCATCATTTTTATCTTCCGTGAATTCAAAAAGCGCAGGAAGGTGCAGGAGCAATTGAGCGATTCACTTAAGGAGGTCGAAAATATCAATAAGCAGCTTGAGAAATTTGTATACACCGTAGCGCACGATATCAAATCGCCGCTTGCAGGTATAAGCGGCTCCCTTTCCATATTACAGGCAGATAAGGTGATCATTGCAAACCCGGAGTTGGCCGAGTTTGTTGATCTTTCCGCGGAAAGAGCGATCCATTTATCGGAAATGATCAATTCGATACTTGAATATTCCAGGATAAGCGCCAAACACCAGAAAGCAGAGGAGGTGCATGCGAAAGAGCTTGTATTACAAATCGCAGGGCTGATGTACCCTCCATCTAATATTAAGATCGATGTTGCGGGTAATATGCCTGTCATTAAAACAATTAAAATAAAATTCCTGGAAGTATTCCAGAACCTGATAAGCAATGCAATAAAGTACAATAACAAGAAGCAGGGCATTATAGAGATCGGATGCACCGAAAAAGAGGATTTTTATGAATTTTATGTAAAGGATAACGGGCAGGGGATATTGCCGGAACATAGACATAAGGTATTTGAATTGTTCAATACCGGAACAGCTAAGGCTAACCGGGAAACGAGTACAGGTTTCGGGTTGAATATTGTGAAGCTGATAGTAGAAGAACAGGGTGGAAAAATATGGGTTGATTCCGTACCGGGTGAGGGAAGTACTTTTTACTTTGAATGGAAGAAGTAATCTGATCTCTCAATTCTATATGCCAGTCTCTTCCCGATCACGATACTATTGCTCATTATCAGGTGCAGGAACGCCGGCACCTTCGGGTACATCTGGAACCGGAGCTATACCTTTTCTTTTCAGCGGATCTGAACTGTTCACATCAGAGGAGTCACAATCGTCAAATCCTGCAGGTTGTTTGAAAAGGCGATTGGCATCAATACCTATTTTTTTGTCGGCGTATATGCGTTTCATATACATAGCCCATATAGGAAGCGCGGAAGCCGCACCCTGGCCAAGATTTTCGCTCCTGAACCGGAATTCACGATCATCATGGCCCACCCACACACCTGTTATTAATTGGGGGCAATAGCCTATGAACCATGCATCGGCCTGGTTGCTGGTAGTACCTGTTTTTCCGGCTACATCGTTCTGGATATTGTACTTGAACCTGAGACGGGCACCAGTACCAAAGTTCACCACACCACGCATCATCTTTACCATTTTGAAGGCAGTATTAGGATTGATGATCTCCTTTTGTTCGGGTGCAAAATTCTTTATGAGCATGCCGTTCTTGTCTTCGATGCGGGTAAGGAAGTAGGGCTGCGTGTTCATACCACCGGCAGGGAACATACTATATGCACCTACCATTTCGTATAAAGAAATGTCTGAAGCACCGAGGCCAACGGATGGATATTTATCCATGCGGCTGGTGATGCCGCATTTATGTGCAAAGTCGACAAATGCATCAATACCTACCTGCTTAAGTACGTACATAGCAGCATTGTTGATGGACTTAGCCAATGCGACCTTCATCGTGACCTCGGGTTCGTATTCTGCTTCTTTATCGTGATTTATTGCCGGGTAAGTAGGCGGGAAATCCTGTGGCAGGGTAGAGACCATGCCACATGGAGAGAAACCATTATCTATCGCAAAAGAGTACAACA
The DNA here is from genome assembly GCA_903821975.1 of uncultured Bacteroidota bacterium. Lineage (GTDB taxonomy): Bacteria > Bacteroidota > Bacteroidia > Chitinophagales > Chitinophagaceae > Nemorincola. Next base: position 2,492 of record CAIJNJ010000438.1, on the reverse strand, counting down.
GCGCTTTGATAGTAGAGCCTACCTGCCGTTTAGTATTCACATTGGCATGATCGAACTGGAAGAAAGTGTGATCTATACCACCCACCCATGCTTTTACTTCGCCGGTAAAAGGATCCATGGAGATCACAGAAGCCTGCAGGAAAAGCTTCATGTACTTGATAGAATCGACAGGGCTCATTACCGTGTCTTTGTAATGCGTTTTAGTCCATGCAAATACCCGCATCTTTATTGGGGTCTTCATGAGCAACAATGCCTTCGACTCGGGCATATCCTGGCTCTTGTATGTCTGGTAGCGGTCAGATGTTTTGATGCTGGCATTGACGATATTGGCGAAGAGGGGTTTCTCCCATATACTTCCATCCTTGTAGCCCGATTGGCCAACGAATGTTTTCTGCCATTCTGTAAGGTGCTCCTGTACCGCTTCTTCTGCATAGCGCTGCATACGCACATCTATGGTGGTCCATATCTTGAGACCGTCTTTATATATGTCGTATGGCGTACCGTCCGGTTTTTTCAGGTCTTTGCAGGCCAGCTTTACCTGCTGCTCCACTATTTGCCGGAAGTAAGGCGCAAGACCGTCGTTATAGTCGATCTTATGATAATCAAGTGGTGTTTCTTTTGCTTTTAACGTATCGAGGGTTGTTTGCGTGATGTAGTTATACTTATACATCTGCTCCAGCACCACATTGCGGCGGTCTTTGGATTTTTTAGGATGGCTGCGGGGGTTAAAGATGGTATTACCTTTCAGCATACCTATAAGGGTTGCAGCCTCATCAATAGACACCTTATCCGGTGTTTTATAGTAAAAGGTCATTGATGCGTTCCTTATACCGTATACATTATCGCCAAAAGGAACGGTATTGAGATACATGGTTATGATCTCGTTTTTCGTAAGGTTACGTTCCAGCTTTACAGCCAGCACCCATTCTTTGAGCTTCATGAAGGGAAGCGTAAGCATGCTGCGGCTGGTGCGGGGAAACAGGTTTTTTGCGAGCTGCTGGGAAATAGTACTGCCACCACCCGCATGTCCCAACCTGAAAATAACCCTTAAAGTTGCGATCGGGTCTATGCCGGCATGTTCATAAAAGCGGTTGTCTTCTGTCGCGAGTAAGGCGTTAATGACATTTGGTGAGATGTCTTTATAGGCACTGTTTGACCTGTCAAGCACATAGTAACGGCCCAATAGCGTCCCGTCGGCGGCATATACATCGGATGAGATGGCGCTTTGCGGGTTTTCCAGTTCTGCCAGTGAGGGCATGTAACCAACCAGCCCATTGTCAATGGCAATAATGAGCCCGATAAACGTGACAAGCAGGAAAATGAAAGATATCCAAAGTATGCGTACCGCACGTTTTACCTTGCGGGCCTTACCTTTTTCTTCCTGTTGGTTGCCAACAGGTATTTTGTCGATCGGGTTACTCAAATTGCTATAATTGTGTTTGGCTTACCGTACAAATGTAATGTAAGTTTGGGTTTGTTGAAATAGCCTGTATGTGCAACATTTTCATATACATTCACGATTTCCTTCATTAAACCTCATCTTCCTCCGGTGTCATAAAGAATCCAGCACTCCTAACGGGGTTCATAAACCCGAAGAAACGTGTACTGAACTTTACCTTTTTACGTACGATTTGCAGGAACGGCTTTAAAAATGTTACGACAGACTGCTGTTCTGCGGGTGTAAGCGTTTGTTTGGCGTACTTCTTTTTCAGGTATATGTTCATGAACCCGGTAAAGGAAGTTCCAAATTGCGGATCAACGGTATTACGGGCAAAATGCATGGGTGTGCGGGTACCACGGAATATACCAACCATATGCAGATAATAAGTTGCTGCTTTATAAGCCCAATATGGTTTATCGGCCTCAGGTTTCGCATTGTTATACCGCATGATGAAATACAGCAGTACGAGTTCGGGAAGCAATAGTATAAGCAACAGGAATGCGCCCAATATTGCCGCTAACGTCCATGCGATCTTTTTTACAGATAATGGTTTCTCTTGTGCGACCACTTGTGGTATTTCTTTTGGTTTGGCTGTCTCCTTCCTTTTCAGGTATATCTCATCTATAGGTGCAGGTATAGGGAACCTTTTTATGAGGTCAGGAGCGCTTTCGCCGGGCGCGGGTTCCATTTTTTTCATGGCTTCGGCATAAGACACGGCGGTGCCTTCATCCCCTTTTTGCATTTTAGACAGTGGTACGACCACACTGTCTTTATATACCACAGCCACTTTCATATCCATACTTACAGAAACAGGAGCGGATAGTTTATATTCCTTATCATGGAAGACCATCTGTCTTACAGACATCTGCATGATCTTTTTAAGGGTATCCACATTTTCCACTATGCCTTCGGCTGCCAGCCAGGCTTTCGGTGGCTGCATGGGTGGCGTGCCGTCAGGTTGCGGGGTAGGGCGGTTCTCATTATCGTTGCCTACGGTGGTATCGAAATCGAGCCAGCCATAGCCGGGGAAATATACCTGCACCCATACGTG
>CAIJNJ010000437.1 GCA_903821975.1 uncultured Bacteroidota bacterium | reverse complement strand
TTTTTGTGTTTTGGTCGTTCTTAACCAAAGGTATGGCCGCTATTCAGGCAAAAAAGTTTCGGATAGTTGTGAAAGAACATATAAATTTGTCTTGCTTCATTAAATATATATAATGACGATAGCTATCCTTCTTGTTTTAGCGTACCTGATCGGCTCCATACCAACGGCTGTTTGGGTCAGTAAATGGGTTTACGGGATCGATATAAGGGAACATGGCAGTGGTAATGCAGGAGCAACCAACGCCTTCAGGATACTGGGCAAAAAAGCCGGCAGCGGTGTAATGCTTGCCGATATGCTGAAAGGGTTTTTTGCTGTCAAATTGGCTTTCTTTTCTTCTTTTGTACATACACCACCCAGCGAACCTTTTGTAAACCTGCAGATTTTTTTAGGCCTGGCTGCAGTTATTGGCCACATCTTCCCTATCTGGGCGGAATTTAGAGGTGGTAAGGGCATTGCTACTTTATTTGGCATGATATTATCCATACACTGGATAGTGGCGCTGAGCCTTGTGGTGGTTTTTGTGCTTATGTTGCTGCTCACACGTTACGTATCCCTTAGCTCTATAACCGCAAGCATCGCATTCCCTCTACTCATACTTTTTATTTTTAACGCTCATGCGCAGGAATCCAGCTACAGGATATTTGCTATAGCTACGGCTTTCCTGGTGGTGTTAACACATCATAAGAACATCAGCAGACTGCTTAGCGGAAATGAAAGTAAAGTGCCCCTTTTCAGGAAGCGCGGGCGTGGGCGCGATAGTATTTCGTAATTATCACAATTCATCATATCCGGATACCATTTTATAAGAAGCTGCTTAGTTATGTTTACCCTGTAATGCTTAGGCAATCTACAGGCGCGGTAAATGCACATCTTATCCTTTTTCTTTTTCAAAACAGGTTTCAACTGGCAACTGATGATGCTGTCTACTCAGATGGCGATAAGTACCGGCCGGCCATTGCGGTAGCTGATGATCTGAAGAGTTTCTTGCCGTCTGTAAAGCGTGTCCTGATGCTGGGCGGTGGGCTTGGCAGTATGGTATACGTGCTGCATGATAAAGGGTTTAATCCTGATTTCACAATAGTGGAGATAGATAAAGTAGTACTTAAATGGGCCATGGAATTGTTTGAAAACAATACCACCGGAAAGATAGAACCTGTGTGCAATGATGCGGAGTCATATATGGAACAGAACAAGGCAAAATATGACCTGCTGTTCGTGGATGTCTTTAACAGCAGGGTAGTACCGGAGTTTGTGACAAGCAGGAAATTTCTTACGCAATGCTATGAAAGTCTTGCGCCAGGCGGGCATTGTGCGATCAATTACATTATTAACGACCAGCAGGATTGGGAACGCGTAAAGGAACTCTTTGCAAGCATGTTCCCGAAACATAAAGAACTGAACCTGGGTGTGAACAGGGTTTTAGTTGTATGTAAGTCGCCTGCCTTCGCTGAAGCTGCGGCAGGTAAATAAGTCGTAAGTCGTAAGTCGCCTGCCTTCGCTGAAGCTACGGCAGGTAAATAAGTCGTAAGTGATGAGTTAACTATGCAAGATACGTTGTGTTATTATTACAAAGCCCGCGATTTTATCGCGGGCTTTGTAACTTTTCCTCAGTACGGTATGGTTATAATTCCAGCTTGGCGCTTTGTATGCGGAGCACTTTGCGGTTTTTCTTTTGTACGCGCATTTTTTCCGGAACGAGCTTTAATATTTCGTCCATAAGGCTTTGCAGCACACTCATGCGCACAAAGTGGCTATTGGTAACGAGGCTGATCTCACGCACCGGTTCGGGGTCCTCAAAATACCTGATATGCTCAATCTGATCTTCAGTAAATTCAAGGGTTGCAAGCTCGGGCAATACCGCCATGCCTCCGTTCTTTTCCACCATTTTACGCAGTGTTTCCACATTGCTGGACTCGTACCGGTAGGGACGTTCTGCCTGCAGTTTTTGTATCTGGTCGCTGCAGAGGTTAATGATCTGGTTGCGCATGCAATGCCCTTCATTAAGCAACCATATGCGGTCTAAAGCTATATCGGCCGGAACGATCATCCTTTTTTTGAGGGCTTTTTCACCATCTGAAAAATAACCTACGAACGGCTCATAAAACAACGGATATTCTTTTATATCTGATTCCTCAAGTGGGGTACTTAACAGTGCTGCATCTATTTCGTTATTGCGGAGGGCAGACAGGATCTGGTTTGTTTCCATTTCCTTCACCTGCAGTTTCATTGACGGGAAATTCTTTGCATAGTTTTCCAACAAACCAGGTAAAATATTAGGTGCGACGGTGGGGATAGCTGCAAATTTAAAGACACCGGATAACGTTTTTTGCTGGCCCTGTATCAACTCATGTATACGCTCACATTCGGCCAAAGCTACCTGTGCCTGGCTAACGATAATTGAACCCATATCAGTAATAGCTATAGGGTGTTTATTGCGGTCGAATATTCTTACCCCAAGTTCGTCCTCCAGCTTTTGTATCTGCATGCTCAGTGTAGGTTGGGTTACGAAGCATTTTTCAGCAGCAGCTACGAAGCTTTTATAAGTGGCTACAGCTACTACATATTCGAGTTGGGTAATGGTCATAAGGAAAGGAATTTAGGATGCAAACATACGATTTTAAAATGATATAGTCAAAATCTATAGTTGCTCGGACACCTTTCAGCCAGGATGGATTATGGCAAACTACATAATATATTATATACTTTATGTGCTGCCTGGGCTATATTCCATTGATAATGTGCGGGGTATTTGTGAAAAGTAATATTTACTTAACAATAAAATCAAACTGGGGAAACACTAAAATAATCTTACGGTAACATTGTTTTTAAACATTTGCAACAAGCTAAAAGACCATTTTCATGTTGCATTTTATACCCTGTAAGTTATTAAGATCGATTGCATTAGTAAATATTTTTATACTCGCAATTCTCATTCCCGGGCATGTGAGCGCCCAATTTACAGCAGGTAATTTATCTGTATTGCAAGTAGGTAATGGTACCGGTGCTTTATCCAATGCAGCATGGCCATTATTTATCGTTGAATATTCGCTGACGGGAACTGAAACATATAGTATAAGCCTTTCTTCATCCGGCGCGACTGCCGTTACAAACAGTGGTACAGCTACTTCAGAGGGCCAGATGACCATGTCTGCTGAAAGAGACAGGCTAATAGTTGCTGGCTATAATGCGAATTTGGGCACTGCTACGGTCGCTTCAAGTGCGGCTCTCGCGTATCCTCGTGAATTGGTTGTAATGAATCCATCAGGGACCTATTCAATTGCGGCATCCACGACTACTCTGTATGATGCCAATAATATCCGTTCGGGTTCGGCATCCGGAACGAAATATTTTTCTGGGGGGACCGTATCAAATCCAGGTGGCACTGCATACCTCAATACTAATACAACATTAACTACCGGCAGCGGGATCAATACTCGTGTAGTGCAAATTTTTAATGGGCAGCTTTATTTTACATCCGCTGTTGCGCCGAATGTCGGTGTTAACAATCTTGGTACCGGTATTCCCACTACATGTTGCCAGAGTGCATCTGTCATTTCTGCCACGTCAACAGGAAGCCCTTACGGCTTTTCGATCAGCCCTGATGGTAATACATTATACGTTGCAGATGATGCTTCGGGTATTGTTAAATACGCTAAAAGTGCGGGTACCTATACATTGGTTTATACGGTCAATTCGCAGGTTTCAAGAAGTATAACGGTTGATTATTCGGGCGCTAACCCGATCATCTATGCTACAACCGCAACCAGTACTACGTCAAATAACATCATCAAAATAACAGATGTCGGCGCCAGTTCTCCGGTTACAACGCTTGCGTCGTCGCCCACAAATACGGTTTATCGCAGTATCGCATTTTCTCCCTCGTGCAGTGCAGCCGTTACAGTTGCAGGCACACCATCTGTTTGTGCAGGCAGCACAGTTAAGTTTGTGATCAAGGGGAATCCTACAGGTTCCCTCGCTTATAATGTAAATGGCGGCGGCACACTTACAACTACTATTGGAGCCAATGGCTATGACACCCTGACATTAGGGCCATTATCTGTAAATACTACCGTCAATTTATTGAACATTACTACAACGGCATGTAACTCGGTTACAGTTACAAGTTCAGCTTCAGTCAACGTATATCCTGCTGTTTCTGTTGCTGCTACAACTGTTGACCCGCCATTGTGCGCAGGCACGGCGCTGCACCTGAGCGCTACGATCACCGCATCTACCAGCCCGTATAACTATAGCTGGCAGGGCCCGCTTAGCTATTCGAATACAAGTTCGTCGGCACTATTGACCAGTTCGGTTACCATCACCACCAGTTCTTTAACTCCCACTAACCCTGTTTACACAATAACAGTTACAGACGCGCATAGCTGCACTGCAACAGCATCAGTTACGGCCACGGTAAACCCAACACCATATGCTTATAATGTGTTTGGCACCGGCAGTTATTGTTCTTCAGTTGCCGGTATAGATGTGCAATTAAATAATTCACAATCGGGTGTAACATACTACCTGTACAACGGCAGCACACTGGTAAACACGGTTGCCGGTACCGGCAGCCCGCTTGACCTGGGTGTGCAGCCTGCAGGAATATATACGGTTTATGGAAGCTACTCGGTTACCGGGTGTAATAATAATATGATCGGTACCGCATCAATATCCGTCAACCCGACGCCGGGCATAATAACCGGGACGTTGACCGTTTGTTCCGGCCTGACAACGACGTTGACCGATGGCACCGCAGGCGCCACATGGACGAGTGGTAATACTTCCGTTGCAACGATAGGGAGTACAGGTATTGTTACCGGGCATTTGGCAGGTACATCAGTAATCAGTTATTCATTTGCTACGGGTTGCAGAGCTACAGCTACAGTAACGGTAAACCCTACACCAACGGCATATGATGTTATCGGCTCAGGAGAATACTGTGCAGGTACACCGATCGTTAATGTGCAATTAGACGGATCGCAAAACGGGGTGACCTATTACTTATACAATGGCAGTACAATTGTTACATCCGTAACGAGCACCGGCGGCCCATTTGGCTTCGGGACACAGACAGCAGGTACATATAGTGTTTTAGGAACGTACACGCTGACGGGATGCAGTAACGGTATGATAGGAACATCTGTGATAACGGAAGACCCAACGCCTGGCC
>CAIJNJ010000436.1 GCA_903821975.1 uncultured Bacteroidota bacterium | reverse complement strand
TTTTTCCCAGATTTCCAGTGCCATGATCAGATGTGCAAAGGTAGTAATAACTGGTTGAGGAGATTGTTAAAGACTATCAGTTGCTTTTTTTATCTTCGTTATGCAAAAAAATCTTTATGGAAGACAATAGAGAAAGTGAAGATCCGGACAAGGAACAAAGGAGATTAAGTGCACTAAAATTTTGCATAAGAATGCTCCAGTTTGTAGCTGTGTCAAGCATCTGTGTGCCCTTTTTTGTGTTGCTGTATTATCATTGGGACTGGGCGATACTTAAAGGTAGGTATATGTTGATATTCTATTGTATAGAGGTTATTCTTTTTGCTGGCGCCATAAATGTTGCCGTTACAGGATGGCAAGAAAAATGAATCTGGATGTACTAACTCCATACAGTAATGTCATTCTTTTTCAAGTAGCTGATATAACTCGTTTGTAGAAATAAAGCTATGAAAACCTTTCTTTTCAAGCCCACGCATTAATGCCTTATCTCCGCTCCATATTTTACACCTGAATTGCCTGGCGTATGCTATATAGTGCGTATCCTTAGGATCAATATCAGCAACAAGCAGTTCTGCGGCTATCCAATGACTGGTCTTTATCTGTTCCTCTGAAATAAAATTTATCTGTTTGCAAACACGAAAATCGGCCTCTGTTATTTGTGCTTTTGTCAGACCTGATATTTTCGCGAGTTTGGGGTAATGATTGCGGATCTCAATTCTTAGAAAATCAGGCGCAATAAATGTAAACTTATGTTGTGAATTGATAAGCAGATTACCGATCTTACCATTAGTGTTAAGAATAGCGCTGAATACTATATTCGCATCAACGATAATATTCACTTAATAAATCGTTTACGGTTTTTATCCCACCATGCGGCATTTACCTCATCTGCAAGTTTGTCCACATCCGCTTGCTTCGCTTTGCTTTTAGCTGTTGCTTCCAGGTATTTTGCATAATCGATCAGCCTTTGCAGTCCGAATTTGTCAACAGAAGACGGCAGGGTAATAGTGATCGTATCGTTATTTGTTCTTTCTATAAGCATTTGGCTTGCTTTATTATTTCAAAGATACAAAAAATACAACTGCTCGAATTATACCACAACAGGCATGCTCACACTTGAATGATATATCACTAACCATTCTTTAGGCCTGTTTGCCATAGCTTTATAGTTTTGTGACGGTGGGTTTATCGTCCAACCTGGCGAGCACAATTATCATCAACATTACAAATACACCAGGTATAATAAGACGTACAGATGCCCCTGATACCTTCCCTAAAAAGAGGAGCCCTATAAATGCCCGGGACATGTACACTGTGGCGACCAAAAGTAGTAAGAACGGCGGGATCGTCTTTTTACTTATCGGATATCTTAAGTGCTTTTTAATGAAAGAAAGATCATAAAGCAGGTTGTTGCTCCATTGCGCACCTTCCTTATTACTGGATAGCTCTTTCATATCCACTCCAAAATTACTTCAGCACGAACATATTTCAATAATTCATCAAAATATAAGAAATCATCACATTACATGAAAAATATTTAAATGCCAAATGCCATCCAAAAAGTCTATCTTTGCACACTTTTCAAATCATAACCGTAATTATGAAGTTATCCCAGTTTAAGTTTGACCTGCCTTTAAATCTCATAGCACAACATCCTGCTAAAAAACGTGAAGATAGCCGCCTGATGGTTATCCACCGCGATACCGGCAAAATAGAACATAAAGTTTTCAAGGACGTCCTCAACTACTTTCACGATAAGGACGTGATGATCGTAAATAACACCAAGGTTTTCCCAGCGCGCCTGTATGGCCGTAAAGAAAAGACCGGTGCTAAGATAGAGGTGTTCCTGCTCCGTGAGCTGAACAAACCTAACCACCTGTGGGACGTGATCGTGGACCCTGCCCGTAAGATACGCGTAGGCAACAAGCTCTACTTTGGCGACAATGATGAACTGGTAGCAGAAGTGATAGACAACACCACATCCCGCGGCCGTACCATCCGTTTCCTTTTTGATGGCGACGACCAGGCTTTCCGCAATATGCTGGACCTGCTGGGCGAAACACCATTGCCTAAGTACATCAAACGCAAACCCGAAGAAGAAGATAAAGAGCGTTACCAGACAGTATACGCAAAATATGAAGGAGCTGTTGCAGCGCCTACCGCAGGTATGCACTTCAGCCGCGAGCTCATAAAGAGACTGGAAATAATAGGCGTGAAATTTGCTGAAGTAACGCTACACACAGGTCTTGGCACTTTCCGCCCTATAGAAGTGGAAGACCTGTCGAAGCACAAAATGGATGCGGAATATTTCAAGGTAGATGAGTATGCTGCAAACATTGTGAACAGGGCTAAGACAGAACACCGTCATATATGCTCCGTAGGTACCACCACCATGCGCGCACTGGAAAGCTCAGTAACCGCACAGGGCTTGCTGAAGCCGGAAGAAGGCTGGACAAATATCTTTGTTCACCCGCCATATAATTTCTCTATCGCAGATTCACTCATCACTAACTTCCACCTGCCAAAGACCAGCCTTATGATAATGGCTTGTGCATTTGCCGGTTACGACCTGATGATGACCGCATACGAAACAGCTATCAAGGAAAAATATCGTTTCTTCAGTTATGGAGATGCGATGCTGGTGATATAGTTAGTTAAAAAGTTAATAGGTTAATTCGTTAAATAGTTATTGCAGCGCTCCTTCGGGGCGCTGTTTTTTATTAACTTTGTTAGAATATTATTTTTTATGATTATCCGGTTGCCATTAAGATTTGAAGGAAGCAAAGGGGAAAAGGTACTCTACGCGCTTTTTGATAGCGGGGCAACTTATTCGTGTATAAACGATGAGATCGTTGAAGATATTGAAGTGCTTATTCCATTGCATACCCCAATGAGAATGGTTACCGTGAGCGCATCCACCTTTATGGAAATAAAATACAGGGTGGCACTTGATTTTTACCATGAAGACACCCGGCTTACAGACGAGTTTTACGTGATCCCCGATTTAAGCGAACAGGTAATCATAGGCGCATCCACAATGCAGAAGTGGAAGATAAAATTAGACTTTGAACATGATACTATGATACTCGACCCTACCGTTGCGAAAGCTATTTTGGTGAATTTGATTGCGAAGTAATATTTAGGTGATTATTTTACTTTAACCTATCTATTATGTGTCGAGTTGAATTTATGGTTTGCTTATCTGCGCTAAATTAACCACCCAAAAATTATCTTTTACATTTTT
>CAIJNJ010000435.1 GCA_903821975.1 uncultured Bacteroidota bacterium | reverse complement strand
ACAAAACACATTAAAAATAATAGATCCAGCCAGTCGTATCATATAATTCATCCGTAGGGGTAAAAAACTGTATATAGCATTGAATTTTGCTTATATTTACACATTAGAATAATTTATCGTTCCTGTGAACAAATAAAATTGTAGCGGGGATGCCAACGAATGCTTAAAAATCAACGTCAATAGTATAAACTAAATTCAGAATTATGAGAAAATTGGCCTCTTTAGTCCTTTTTGTTGCATTTTCAGCCACAACCTACGCCCAGACCCTGTCGTTTGCTCTTGTTACACCTCCCTGTAACAACGATGGGGTTTTACGTGTGAATATGACCGGACTTACACCACCTATAACAGTGAGCTGGACAACCAGTGGCACTACAAGCACTACCATAACTCATATAGTTAGCGGTACAACCATCGACGCTTTAACAGGTTATTCCGGCGGCCCTGTGTTCGTTTATGCAACTGACGGCGTAGGTGCGGCATCAAACTATTATGGCGGAGCACCACCATTCTCCTACACGATATTTTCCACCCCTGAAATGTGCCCTATATTAGGATCTATGAGCGCGTCTGTGAGTGGTGGTACCGCTCCTTATACTTATTCCTGGTACAATACAGCTACTACTGCTACTGTTGGTAGCGGCACGCCGATAAACTTACCAACCGGTAACTATGGCGTAACCATCACTGATGCTGCCGGTTGTGTATATGGCTCAAAATATAATAACGACTCGATGGGATCTATAAGTTATATAGCACCATTCACGATAACATTAAATGCTACCCCGGCGAATTGCACCAACGGCACCGCATCTGTAACCAGCATTTCAGCAGGAGCTACCCTGCCTGTTTCCTATGCATGGAGCAATGGCGCTACCACGTCTTCCATCACAGGCCTGTCAATGGGCAATTATAATGTAGTGGTAACGGATGCCCTTGGCTGCACATCCGGTACAGATTCATCTTCGGTTCATGTACCACAGTCAATCACTATCACCGTACCGGTAACACCAACACCTGCAACATGCATAGATACGAATGGTGCTGCTATTGCATTCGGATCAGGCGGCACGCCCCCTTACTCTTATTTATGGAGCAATGGCGCTGTTACGCAATCACAAACCGGCCTCGCCAGCGGCTATTATACTGTTAATGTAACAGATGCGAACGGTTGTATTGGTAATGGTGCAACATATGTAGGCAGCTCCACTCCTATTACCGTTACTTATACTACCAATCCGAGCCTTTGCACTACCCCAACAGGTAATGCAACAATATCTCCTGCGGGAGGTACGGGGCCATATACAACAATGTGGTACACCTCACCTCCTCAAATGGGTGTTACAGCCACTGCCTTATCAGCCGGCATGTATAACTTCAAGGTAACCGATAATGTGGGCTGCATACAAACCGGCACTGTAACTGTTCCTCCCGTTGATGTCATTACCCTCAGTTTTTCATCCACACCTGCATTGTGCAGCCTTTCTACGGGTAGCCTGAGTGTTGTGCCGGTAGGAGGTGTAACACCTTATTATTATTCATGGAATACAGGCGCTACCACATCAAGCATAAGCAGCGTACCATCGGGGACCTATGAAATAACCGTTACAGATAACCTGGGTTGTAAAGTAACAAAATATCCATACCTGACCAGTTACTCGCCAATGAGCTTAGGCCTTACCACAACACCAGCTTCATGTATCTTCACTAATGATGGAGCGATCACTGCCATTCCTATGGGCGGGACCGCACCATACTCATACGGCTGGAGCAGCGGCGGCACCACAGGCACCATAAACAGCCTGCTTACAGGACCATACTGGGTAAATGTGACAGATGCTACCGGTTGCACAGCCAGTGACTATACTTATGTGCCATACGATGCAACCGCAACAGACTGCTATTGCACTATATCCGGTACCGTATATGCGGATACAAACGCTAACTGCACACAGGACACAGGCGAAGTTGGTATCTCCAACGTACAAGTATATTGCAGTGGCAGAGGATATACCTATACCGATGCCTCGGGACATTATTCATTCCTTGTTCCATCAGGCACGTATACTGTTTCTGAGACCGTACTGGCATACTATCCACTGGCATCGTGCCAGGTAAATGGCATTGTAGTAACCGCTACTGCATCAACAGGATGTGTGCATACAGTTGATTTTGCAAACACTATAGACACGATACACGACATGCATATTTGTACATGGGATTATGCACAACCTGTTATCGGCAATGTATACACGCAGGTAACTATTGTAAAAAATAATGGCACGGTGGCTGAAGACTCCATACTTGCCAGCTACAAGCCAGACGGGCAGATATTCGCACCTGCAACCACCCCGTCAGGCATATTCAATGGCGCACCTTACTACTATAACACTGATGCCGGTTTTCCAACCCTGGACCCAGGCACACAGGAAGTGTTCTACATGAATTATAATGTGCCTACGGATATACCGATCGGCACGAATGTTTTATTCAAAGATTCTGTTTCCTACAAGGGGCCTATGAACAACTGGCTGAATGATTATTCACCATGGAATAACGTTGAATACTATACTGCCACCACAGTAGCGGCATATGATCCTAACTTCAAAGAAGTGAACCCTAAAGGTGTAGGGCCAACCGGTCTTATCACATACGCCGACTCTGTGCTTGAATACATGGTACACTTCCAGAATACAGGTACCGCTCCAGCGCAGAACATAGTAGTGATAGACACGCTTGATAACAACCTGGACTGGACATCTCTGCGCCCTGAGTATATGTCTGCTCCATGCAAAGTAACCATGCAGCAAACCGGTGCGGGTAAAGTGGTTACGTTCACTTTCAAAAACATTTACCTTCCCACAAAGGCATCAAGTCCAATGCTGAGCAATGGTATGTT
>CAIJNJ010000434.1 GCA_903821975.1 uncultured Bacteroidota bacterium | reverse complement strand
GTACGATCCGACTTTTGATATATGGAACACAGAGCACTTTACCCGTTGGCATGTTGCAACGATACCGCTTCCCCAGCCACCTGTTGGGCAAACAATTCATTTCCGGTTTGTGCTTGCTGCTGATCCTGGCGCTACTTTTGAGGGCATCGCCGTCGATGATATCCATATATACGATCTCACATACCCTATATTCCCCGAGACAGGTGTTACATCTCTCCCGCAAAACGCAGGCGGTAATGTATGGACAGATTATGTGCAAGCAAATCAATTGCTGGCATCTGTGCAACCAAATGGCCAGAGCATAAATAATACTACCGTAACACTATATGCCCATGATACCCTTAGTAACCCCGGCGCAACCCAATATACATTCCCACGCAGCTATACTATTAAAGCACCACAAACACCCGCAGATAGCGTGAGGGTTCGCTTGTATTTGCTGGATAGTGATGTTGTCACCGTATTGAGCGACACAACCTGCACGTCCTGCACCCCGGTTACAGATGCATATTCGCTTGGCATTACCCAGTACGACAATAGTATTACTCCGGGTAATGAGAACGGCTCACTTGCCGATGATACCGGAGGTGTATTTACCTATTATCCTTCTCCATTGGTAACATGGGTGCCTTATGACAGAGGGTATTATGCAGAGCTGGCTGTGAAACCGTTCTCTGAATTCTGGTTCAATAACGGCGGCCCTACAGGTACAGTACCTGCAGGGGTAGATTATCTGAATTTCCTGGCATTCAGAAGTGGCCCGAATGTTGCCACTTACTGGCACTCATTAATAGACACTGCGGTAAACTCTTACTCGCTGGAGCGTGGCACGGATGGAGTAAATTTCACGTCTGTTCTGGATACTGCTGCTGTTCACTCAAATCCCGCCGATTACACCTACATAGATCCGGTGACTTTCACATCGTCTACAGTATTATACTATCGTTTGCAGTCGACACTGAATTCAGGCAGTACTTTTTATTCGCCCATTCGTAAGGTTACTTTTTCTGATACTCCTGGCAATACGGTATTGTTGAATGCACAAATGATCGGAAAGCACAGCGCGTTTGTGACCTGGTTGTCCTACATAGATGGTATGGTTGACCATTACATTTTGGATCGTGCAATAGAAAGCAATCCATACACTAATATCTACAATACTCCTTCTGCCCGCCATTATGGGCAGCAATATAATTTTACCGATGTACCTGCAACAACAATTCCAAACGGGGCACCTGTTCATTACAGGCTTACGGCGGTGCTTGATAATGGAACTATGATCGTGTTGCCTATACGCACTATTGAATGGGATAATGGTAATTCTGTAGTTAATATTTACCCTAATCCTAATTATGATGGTAATATTACTATCGTATGGCATGCGGATACCGGTACGGTAATGCACGTTAGCATATTTGACGAATTAGGCAGAAGCAGGTACGAAGCATCAGTAACATCCGCGGAATGGAATAATACCACTACACTGCAAACTTTTCGTCATGCAAAGGGTATTTACTTTGTCCGGTTTGATATAGGTGGAGAAAGGTATACGGCCAAAATGGTATATGAATAAAGCAAGTTGATCAATGCATTTCCTGCAGATACTTAACACTTTGTTCCTTTTTCCGGTTTTTTGATCGGGAATATTCGGCGGCGCCTGTATTTGCATCAACCTGTTCTATTACGGGTGTCATACTGAATTGTGTTCCTTTCAAACCACACCGTATATAGTACTTCTCTCCGAATTTTACATCAAGCTTTAATTCACCTTTATGTTGCGTCTTTCCCCATAATAGTACAGACCCGTCCTTATATATTTTCACAGAGTCTCTCGACTTATTCCTTACAAAGCATATTGCCGAGTCGCCGTTAAGATGTAAATGGTAAGACGGTGCCATCATAATTGTGTCAGCTAACCTATAAATATATAGCAGCGCATAGCCTGCAGGCTTACCGGCCTGGGCATTTCCGGTAGTTTGATTATTAGCCATTTTGGGTGGTGTAGGCGAATAATAAACATCTGCATTTATACGGTAGCATTTACTTACAAATGCAGGTGGTATAAGTTGTGTTATCTTCACAATATTGCCGCCCATCTTTCCTGCTTTTTCTTTTGCGCTGGCTACAACATCTTCGTAATTACAATGGGTGTCTGTGGCATTGTTTCCCGCTTTTATACTTCCCTTTTTAACAGCATTGCCCGGCACTTCCATTTTTATGGGCAATACGACAATCGTATCCTGGGCATTTTGTGCAAAAACGCTGAATGAGCAGATAAAAGTCAGCAGGAGAATAAAGCAAGCCGGTTTCATTATGTGAAAGTAAGAATTTGCAAAATAAGGTTGTATTGATGAGAAAAGGTTACTAAGTTTGAGAAAACATACCATATGCAGATATCATTATCCGGTTTTGAAACTGATCTCCTCAATCATAAACATACGGAATTTTTTCAAAAAGGGCAAAATATCTTTGGG
>CAIJNJ010000433.1 GCA_903821975.1 uncultured Bacteroidota bacterium | reverse complement strand
TTTAAAAAATCAAGAAACACTATCTAACAAGAAGTCCACTTTAGTTTGACTACATACACATTAAGTACTAACGGAATATTCCATTACTTATTTTGAGCCAGGATAAAAGCGACGTTCTACTATACTGTTGAAATTCCGGCTCATGATGGTATCTTGCACTATCATTATAATATTATTTATGCAATTTTACTTATAACGATATTGTTTTCCATCACAATGAAAAAAACAAAACTATACAGCCCCGGGTTAACACTACTCTTTCTTTTCGTTGTCATCAGCCTTTTTACATTTAAAGATTATGGCCTGTCGTGGGACGAACCGCTGACGAAAGAAATGGCCCATGTATATTATGATTACGCTTTTAACGGGAACCATAAATTACTCACATACAGTGAGCGGGACCATGGCTCAGGCTTTGAATTGCCGCTGGTTTTCCTTGAAAAGATATTTCATTTATCGGATGAGAAGGGCATTTTCGAAATGAGACATCTTGTTACAAATCTTTTCTTCCTTTTCAGCGCGTTTTGTGGCTATCTTTTGTTTTATCGGCTATTTAAAAAGCAATGGATAGCATGCCTCGGTTTTTTGCTATTGGTGCTTCAGCCACGCATTTATGCACATTCCTTTTTTAACAGTAAGGACATCCCCTTCCTATCAATGTTCCTGGTATCGCTGGCGGTATGCCAGGTAGCGTTTAGTACAAAAAAAACTAAATGGTACATCCTTCTTGGAGTAGCGTGCGGATACACATGTAGTATCCGGATAACGGGGATATTATTGCCGGCGGTTTTCTCAGCACTTTTTTGCATTGATATCGTCACCGCTTTTATTACTAAGGAAAAACCATTAGCGCTAATAAAACAATTCCTGCTGTTCACGGCTAGTTTTAGCGGCGTCTTTATCCTTTCCTGGCCTACATTATGGTCCAATCCTGTTCATAACTTTGCAGAGTGTTATGGCATGATGTCCCATTTCCGCTGGGTGGGCGATGTGCTGTTTAACGGAACGACCTACCCCAGCAATAATTTGCCGTGGTACTACATTCCCATATGGTTTTGCATAAGCACGCCTATAGTATGGCTTGCTGCCGGTTTCATTGGCATAGTATGGAGCCTGGTATTATTTTTAAAACAGCCGTTGGCAGGCATATCAAATACCTCGAACAGATTTTACCTGGTATGCGTTGCACTTTTTTTCTTACCGGTTATTATGATACTGCTGCTGCATTCGGTTGTGTATGACGATTGGCGGCATGTCTATTTCATTTATACACCGTTTGTGATCTTAGCGCTGTTTGCGATCAACAAATTATCAGAGTGGAAAGGCCGCTGGATCATTTTATCTCTTTGTGTGGTCCAGGTAGTAGTTCTCGGCGTTTTTATGATAAAGAACCACCCTTTCCAGTCGGTGTACCTGAATGAATTTATCTCCAGGGACAAAGAGCATATACGTAAGAGCTTTGAAATGGATTATTGGGCCAGTTCCCATAAACAGGGCCTTGAATACATAGCGGCTCATGATACCGCCGCTACAATACGTGTGTGGATATACCCTGATCTTGAAAACAATATCTCCATGCTACCCGCAATGGACAGAAAACGGATAATAAAAGTTGATAAAGATGAGCATCCCGATTACTTTATTACAACATTCCGCACTCATCCCGGTGATTACGAGTACCCGCAGGTGTTTTATGACATAAAAGTCCTGAATAGTACGATACTCAGAATTTACAAAATGAGCCCTACCAGTAAATGACCTTGTGTTATTAGCAGTTCTGATATTTCCAGTTGCGGCCTTTGCCTTCTGCAATCCATTCCAGCGCCTGGGCCATGCGTTTATCGCGCGTAGTATCCGTTTTAGCCTCTTCAAACCACGCCAGGTATTCTTTCTTATTGGAGTAATTGAAGTCATTAAATACTTTTTCGGCCTTTTTATTTTTCTTTAATGCCTTTGCAAAATCATCGGGTACCACCAATGCTCTTTTCTCCTTTTCCGTAGGCTTTGGCCTAGCCACCTTTACGCCCTCTTCGTTCAGCTTCATCGCTGCTTTCAGGTACTTTTTAAGCACGGCATCTTTTGGCTGGTCTTTGAGGCTCTCTATTTTGCCTAAATGTCCCATGCCCACCTTGCCCGTGTCTGCAAATAAATTATCGGGATCGGGAAGTAATGACGCCTTCCAGAACCCGAATGAGCAATGCGCCTTAAATGCGGCCATGCTGCACAACATCGCCCCCTCATACATGAAACAAGGAAAGCTCCATTTCCAGGCTTCTTCCACATCAGGGCAGGTAGTATGCACCAGCTCACGCAGATGTGTCATAATTGGTTTCGCGAAATCTGCGGTCTTGGCTATATATGCGTCTACGCGCGGATCGTATTTAGACATGTGGTTATTTTTCCGAGGTTTTCAATACCGTAAAAATAAAAGCAAATATAACAACCTTCAAATTCAAACTATAGCCATCTTACCGGACTATAATTACCTTCTCCTGTTTCGCCACCATCTTCCCAACGGGCATGGCAAATGCCTCCAGTCCATTATCAGATAATAACCTTACCACCTCGTCTTTCGCTTTTCCATCAACGGCTATCAGCAGCCCGCCATTCGTCTGCGGATCAGGCAGCAAGCTAAAGGCTTCCATCACATCCACCCCGGCTTCAAAAGTTATTTTATCGCTGTAGGCGTTCCAGTTCCTGTAAGTAGCATCGGGCACTATTCTTTGCGCCAGGTATTCTTTTACACCAGCCATCACCGGTAATTGCGCATAATATACCTCAGCAGCCAATCCGCTACCCGTTGCCATCTCTACAAGGTGTCCCGCCAGCCCAAAACCCGTTACATCGGTCATTGCATGCACACCAGGTATACAGCCGAGCAATGCGCCAAGTTTATTTAACTGTGTCATTTTCTCTGTAAGTGAGTGCTGGTGTTCTTCTTTCAGTACGCCTCTCTTTTGCGCGGTAGATAATATGCCGGTGCCGAGTGGTTTGGTAAGAAAAAGCAGGTCACCTTCCTTTGCTGTGTTGTTTCGTTTCAGGTTGGCTATATCACACAAGCCATTTACCGCCAGCCCGAATACAGGTTCTGTACTGTCTATGCTATGGCCACCGGCCAGTGGTATCCCTGCTTCTGCACATACGGCACGTGCGCCTTCCAGTACGCGCTGTGCCAGTGCCGGTGACAATTTTTCTACCGGCCAGCCAAGAATTGCTATCGCCATCAATGGCTTGCCGCCCATGGCATATACATCGCTTATAGCATTTGCCGCGGCTATCCTCCCGAAATCATATGCATCATCAACTATAGGCATAAAAAAATCGGTAGTGGCGATCAATGCAGTACCGTTTCCCATATCATACGCTGCAGCATCATCGTTAGTGGTATTACCTACCAGCAGGTTTTCATTGAAATTCTGAACACTGCTTGTCTTTAATATCTCTTCGAGAACAGCAGGAGCTATCTTACAGCCACAGCCTGCACCGCGCGAGTATTGCGTTAGTTTTATTTCCTGCATACCTGTATCCATCACGCAATTGTTTTTGTGGTCATTAATTTTTTACAGTTTGCCTGTGCATCTACATACCCACATGCTATCAGGGATAAAAGTTCCTTGCGGTCCTGCGTACCTTTAGCATAGTATTTATCGTAGTAGTGCAGCAATATCCCGAAACCTTCCTTTATTTCTCCGTCCAGTATATGGCTAATTGTATCCTTTGCATTCTGCCCGCCAAGCCGCTTCTGTATGCGCATGATGCAATCTACCAGTTCTTTCTTGTCAAATTTCCCGTATTCCTGAGTTATATAATTCAGCCGTTCTTCAAATGGTATGTCCATGAAATCTACAGGCGACCGCTGTATGGTATTCCATAATGCTGCCGGCAAATTTACAGCACCAATCCGCCGGCTTTCATCTTCGATCCATATTGCTTCATTCCCCGCAATACCATGCAACTTCATCCCCAGTATATTCTCAAACATTTCCTGCGTGGGCTGCGGCACCTGCCCCAGTGCGCCAAATGCAGACCCCTTGTGATGTGCAATCCCTTCAAGGTCAATGACCGGTTGCTTTTCCTTTTCTAATTCTTTCAGCACTTCGGTTTTACCCGACCCCGTATAACCACCCAATATCCTGAAAGTATATTGCTGCTCAAATCGTTGCAATACCCAATTCCTGAAAGATTTGTAACCACCCTCCAGCACATATACCGTAAAGCCATAAAGATCAAGCAACCATGCAACTCCGGCGCTCCGCATACCTCCACGCCAGCAGTGGATCAGTACGCAGGTGGCAGCTGGCAGATGGCAGTCGTTAATTGGGAATTTGTCATTGGTCCCGATAGCTATCGGGGT
>CAIJNJ010000432.1 GCA_903821975.1 uncultured Bacteroidota bacterium | reverse complement strand
TTTCAAAAAATATAGGGGAAGCTATCGAGAAAGGGGATATCTCCGAAAATGCGGAATATGATGCAGCCAAGGATGCCCAGGGGATGCTCAGTACAAAAGAATCGGAGAGTCACTTCTTGAGTTTAAGTAGACATATTAGCCGCCAACAAACACATAACAATTTATTAGGTGTAAATATTGACCTCGAAAACAACACCTTTAGGAGTTAGAGCTTAGTTTCTTGGAGTAATTGATCTTCTTCAATAAATCCATCATGCGTCCACACCAACCGACCATCCTTATATAATTCCAGATATGGAATACCGGAGATGCCTTTTTGTTTCATGAACTCCTTATTATCATCGGCATCTATTTTTAGCAGTGATAAACTGTCTTTCCTTTTTGCAGCAACTGATTCAAGTATCGGCATGATTTTCTTACAAGGTTCACACCATTTAGCATTATAGTCAACAAGCACATACTTTTTCCCCAGAACCATCTTATTGAATTCATCCGTTGTCATACCATTTGATTTTGGAGGAGCAGAACCTTTATCAAGCGGCTTGCCTGCATTCCCCCATTTCATTATCCCACCATCCATGTTATAGACTTCAGAAAAACCCATATCCTGCATTTTATTAGCTGCCCTTGAACTTCGTCCACCGGATAGGCAATAGACCATGACGGGTTTGCTTTTATCGAGTTTGCGAAGTTCTTCTTCGAAGGCACCCGAATTATAATTAATATTTACCGCATTCTTTAAGTGCCCACCAGCATATTCTTCCGGTGTTCTTACGTCTATGAGTTGTGCATTGTTAATATCAGATAACTTCCTTTGAAAATCATCTACAGAAATAGTTTCGTTGATCTTACCCTGTGAGCTACTTGTATTCTGACATGAAGCCATATTGACCAATGAAGCCAGTAAAGCTATAAAGTATATTCTTTTCATACTACTGCTATTGAATTATTTAGTGATTGTTTATTTAAGCGATTCGCTGGTGCAACTTTTCCATAGTTTATAACCGCCAGAAAGATTTAAAATATTACCGTACCCGTTTTGTACAAATATTCTCTGGGCGAGGTAACCTCTCAACCCAGCTTCACAGTATATGTAAATGCTTATATTTTTTGGAATCTCATCAAGCATGCTCCTGAGTTCGTCAACGGGTATATTGATAGCAGGTGCTATGTTCCCACTCTGATACTCCTCGTGGCTCCTTACGTCTATCAATAGGTCACCCGCATTTATTTTGCCAAATTGATCCCAGTAAAATACATTCAGCCTTTTTTGTAGAATATTCTCTGCCACAAAACCGACCATGTTTACGGGGTCTTTTGCAGAAGAATATGGAGGTGCGTAAGCATGTTCGAACTCGGTAAGATCATAAATAGTGCCATTCCTTTTTATAACCGATGCTAAAATATCCAGTCGTTTATCTGATCCTTCAAACCCAGCTACTTGCGCACTCAATAGTCGTCCTTCGTCCTTCGAAAAAGCAATCTGGATGGTCATTTGTTGTGAATCAGGGTAATAGCTGGCATGGGAGCCATTATGAGTAGTTGAGACGAGATGCTTTATGCCAGCAGCAGTTAAGTGTTTCGAAGCAGTTCCTGTGGCTCCTACGGTCATATCAAAGACTTTCACGATGGCTGTATTTATTGAGCCGTTATATTTTTGAACATTTCCAAGTGCTACATTATTCGCGCAAATTCGTCCTTGCTTATTAGCGGGCCCAGCAAGGTAAGTGATCATTGGCTGATGAGTAATGGGATTTTCAAATTCTATGGCA
>CAIJNJ010000431.1 GCA_903821975.1 uncultured Bacteroidota bacterium | reverse complement strand
GTTTTGAGCTGTGTAATAAGGTCTTGCCCGCTTGTAGCTTCAAGCATTACCTTATACTTACTGTTTGTCTCAATGGATGTTTTCAGGCAGCTACGTGCCAAATTACTACTATCTGCCAGTGCTATTTGCACGGCGGGGATATTTTTTTTCATTAGGAGTGAGGTTTCTAATACAATAGTATTAATATTTATTCATTTATGCAATAGCCCAATAACGTAATTCTACGTTTTATGTTACCGTAATTCTACGTTTTCGGATACGGTAATGCTACGTTCGGCAATACTGTATAAATACGTGGTCATCGTACGTATAAATACGCTACCGCACATAAAAGGTCACTTCTACCTTTACATCATAAAGCACACAAACATTATTTCTCACTCCATAAAGCCGCTTTTATGTGTCAAAACACAATGAATGATTGCAACGATTACAGCCTGCTCACAGCCAATACCGGGCTGGGCACGGTTTCTGCCGCTAACCCGTTACTTAATGGTACCGGCAATACAGTATCCGTTATCACCGCTAATGGCGACAATGGCACTATCATAAAATCAATTACCATTAAAGCCATCCAGCAAGTAACACAAGGGATGATACGCTTATTCGTGCAGAGCGATGACATGACGCCCGTTATCACATTGTATAAAGAAGTACCCATACCCATACAGCCGCAGGCGCCTGCTGTACCCATACCTACGCCTAAGTATATTATGTACGAAACTGTGCTCGTAGGCGATCTCAAACTGCAATCAGGCTACTCTCTGATAGCATCCACGCAAAATGCCGAATCATTCAATATTATAGTAGACGGCCTTGATGTAGCTTATCCATCCCCCCCACCCGCAGTCTGCTGTAATTTTGAGCAGGACGATGCGGCTACCGGTGTCGGAACCGTCTCCTTGGGCAATACTACCCTTGATGGTTCAGACACGACTGGTCTCGTTAATATCTTCGGTGCCGATTCTGGTCAGAATGGAGCAACCATCAAATCTGTTACTATAAAAGCCTTGCAAAGCACTCATGAAGGCACTGTGCGCCTTTGGGTTTATGATGGTACTGACTATTATCTCATGCAGGAAATATGGATACCGCAAACAACTCAGTCCGCTTTTGAGCCATCTTTCAAGCAAGTGGTAAATATGAACTTCAATCTTGCTCCCGGCTATATTATCGCAGCTACAACCGATATATCAGAAAGCTTCGCCATCACCATCGAGGCCACAAACTGGAGCTACCCGATTTAAACCTCCTGGCTATAATGCATTGTCACCCTGAGCGTAGTCGAAGGGCGACAATGTGAAGGACAGCACCAAAACTGAATAAGTGAACCGAATAACTTTAGACTTGCTACTTTATACTTTAGACTAAAAAGCCCCATGAGTTGCGACTGTAACAATTATTCTTTACTAACGGCCAACACAGGTATAATCACTATATCTGATGCAAATCCTTATCTCAACGGGTCAGGTGCGGAAACCGTTATTACAGCCGGCGGGAATGGTACTGTTATCAGGTCCGTAACCATTAAGGCTACAGCGCCGGTCACAGATGGTATGGTACGCCTCTTTATTTATGATACAGCCTCAAAGGGCTCTTATCTTTACAAAGAAGTAATAATAACGGAAACACCAAAAGCGGCAATAGTACCTATCCCCACGCCGCAATACACCATGTTCGAGACAATGCTTGTCGGTGACCTGGAATTGCAAGGTGGGGAAGAACTACAGGTATCCACGCAAAATGCCGATACGTTTAATATTATCGTAGAAGGCGTGGACCGCACATACCCAGACACCACACCCGTTGTGTGCTGCAACTTCGAACAGCAGGCCGCTGCTATTGGCAATGGCACTGTTTCCAGAGCTAATACCGCCCTTGATGGCAGCGGCACAATAGAAAGTATTTTCACAGCGGATACACTTGCAAATGGCGCCACAATAAAGCGTGTTACTATAAAAGCATTGCAAAGCACCCATGAGGGTGTAGTAAGGCTTTTCATCAGCCCGACCGATCCTTTCGGTTTTACCTGGTCGCTCCTGCGCGAAATATGGATACCGCAAACGGAGCAGTCAAGCTTTGACCCATCGTTTAAGCACGTTGTAACAATGGATTTTAAGATGGAAGCCGGCTATAGCATTGGCGCATCTACACAAAATGCCGAAAGCTTCGCGATAACCATTGAAGCCACAGATTGGGTTTACCCTGATCCATCTGTTATATTCTCCCGCACTGTTACTATCGATCATACACAATGCGGCAGCAGCGACAGCACGGATTTCCCCGTGCTCATAAGTATCCAGGACGATACATTAAAAACAACAGCTAATGGCGGCCATGTAGCCAATGCAAATGGTTACGATATCCTCTTCTTCTCAGACTCGGGGGAAACTACCCTGCTCAATTGGGAAGTGGAACTGTATGACGCCACTACCGGCACGCTCATAGCGTGGGTGAATATACCCACCGTTAGCAGCAGCGCAGATACCGTGTTTTATATGCAGTATGGAGACCCTTCAATTACTACCTTTCAGGGTGGTACTACAGGTAGCGCGTGGAACAGCGATTTTATGATGGTGCAGCATTTCCCCGATGGTACTACGCTTTCTGCAAATGACAGCACGGCCAATGCGAATGACGGCACCATAACCGGCGCTGCTGCTGATACCGGCATTATTGATGGCGCTGCAGGTTTTGCAG
>CAIJNJ010000430.1 GCA_903821975.1 uncultured Bacteroidota bacterium | reverse complement strand
TTTGTGGGATGGGCTTGCAGGAGATCGTGACCAACTCTATAGTTAATAGTAAGTTCTATCCTGATCGTACGGACCTTGTGCGCATGATCAATAGTCTCAGCAGCGAACTTGATGTAATGCGGCCTTCTATGCTGGAAGGTGGACTGGAAGTGATACAGTATAATTGCAACCGTAAGAGCCAGGACCTTGGCTTGTTTGAATATGGTAATGTATACACTAAGCACGGCGATAAATACATACAGGAAGCAAAACTTGCATTGTGGGTAACCGGTAATGTAAAGGCCCAGCATTGGGACCAGCAGGCGCAAAAAGCAAATGTGTTTTATGTAAAAGGATTGCTGAATGATCTGCTGGCATATAGCGGCATCAGGAATTTTGCATTGCAGGTGAATGAAGCAAATGGTGAGCATGAAATAGTTTATAAGTGGAAGAATAAAGTGCTGTGCACTGCAAAACAAGTGCCTGCTGCGAGGTTGGGTGAGTTTGATGTAAAGCAGGATGTTTATTATGCCGAGATAGTATGGGATCAATGGTTACTTGCGCTCGCTGCAAATAAGATCAGCTATACAGAAGTGCCAAAGTTTCCTGCAGTGCAGCGCGACCTTGCGATAATACTTGACAGTGAGGTAACGTACAAGCAGGTGGAAGAGATCACAGAGCAGCTGAGGCTTGATGCATTGCAGTCATTCAGCCTGTTTGATGTATTTGAGAGCGAAAAATTGGGTAAAGGAAAAAAATCTTACGCATTAAGTTATATCTTTCAGTTGCAAGACCGAACTTTAACGGATGCCGAGACCGAGCAATTGATGAAAAAGCTCATGGACGTTTACAGAAACAAGCTTAGTGCACAAATACGCGAATAATGGAAGCACTGGACCAACTCAGTAAAAAACTGGATACGCTGCTTAAAAAGCACGCAGCAACAGAGGCGGAAAATAAACGCCTTAAAGACACTGTTGCCGCGCAGGAAAAATCAGTAGCGACTTTGCAAAAAAAACTTGCATCGCTGGAGCAGGGAATGGTAAGCGTGCACCTCGGCAAGACCACCAACAACCAGGAAGAGAAAGACAATATGCGTGAGCAGCTTGATAGTGTAATAACGGAGATAGACAAAATACTGAATACGCTTAATGACTAAGACCAATAAATATCTTCCCCTTATTTTATTCGCGTTATGTGTTATAGGATGGGTTGCTTGTACACAGGAGCGTGATCCCTGTCTTACCCCGAAGATCGCAATTCTCAATGTGGAGACACAGCATTTACCGACAGACACGGCTACTGTTTTTGTAGATACCGCATTACCCGCGGCCGTATTTACCCCAATAACAACCATCCCGAACATAGCCGGCACGCTTTATCCGCCACAGGCATTGTTCACCCTTTCGCTGTCACCGGATTCAACGGTATGCAAATGGTCTTTTACCGCGGATACGGCTACAAACAAATTTGACACAATCACATTTTATTATCAGAAGAGTTTGAAATTTTTGTCAAATGCATGCGGGTATACCTACTTCTACAATATAGATTCAGTACAGTCAACCCACAACATCATTGATTCGATTCATATACTAAATGCGAGTGTAACCAATAATGTCAATACTAACCAGTTGCAGATATGTATTCATACTCACTTTTAGCGCTTTAGTTTTATCCGGCACATCGCGTGTATATGCACAGGCAACTGACACTACCGCGGCCGATACAACGAGCGAACATAAAGTGAAAAAAAAGGACCTCGCAGGCCACCAGCTAAGCATTGGCTTTGACATTGCACGGCCCGTGATCAACTCGTTGGTGTCAAATCAGATGGGGTATGAATTTGCTGCAGACTATTATATGCACAATGAACTGTACCTCGCAGCAGAAGGCGGGTGGGGGAGTTCTACGGTGAATTATACCGATCTTAAATACAACACTAAGAATAATTTTCTAAGGTTCGGGTTTAATAGAAGCATACTTACCCGCGACAGGCCTGCCGACTGGGATATGATGTTTGTAGGTATGCGGCTTGCCGCAGCAAACGTAGACAGGACACCAGCTACCTTTACCGTTATAGACAGTGTGTGGGGAAGTAATACAGGTAGTAGTCCCGGAAAAGATTTCACCGCAGTATGGGTAGAGCTCACAGGTGGTATGCGCGTTGAGTTTATCAAAGGCCTGTTTGCCGGCTGGAACTTCAGGGGCAAGATACTCCTTAACAACCGGTCATTCAATGATCTTGCACCGCTGTATATTGCCGGCTATGGCAAAGGCGATAAGAATGTGGTCTTTGATCTAAACGTGTATATCAGTTATGGAATAAGATGGAACAGGAAGAGTCTTGTTGATACTACTGCAATTACGAAGTAACATTATGGAGCCAGGCGGCTTCTGTTCCAACTCCCTGCATTATCTTTTGTAAATAATATCCGGTCGTGCATGCGGCTGCTGCGTCCCTGCCAGAATTCTATACGGTTGGGGATCACTTTATAACCGCCCCAATGCGGCGGACGGGGTATATCTATCTCGGAAAATTCCTTTTCGTATTTGGCATAATTCAGGTCAAGGATATTCCTGTCTGGTATCTCTTTGCTTTGCGGTGACGCCCATGCACCTATCCGGCTTCCGGCAGGGCGCGAATGGAAATAGGTATCGCTCTCGCTTGCAGCTATCTTTTCTATAACGCCTTCTATACGCACTTGCCTTTCCAGTTCTTTCCAGAAGAAAACAAGGGCTGCGTGTGGGTTGGCGCTTATTTGAGCGCCTTTTGCGCTGTCGTAGTTAGTGAAGAAAACAAAGTCTGCTTTGTCAAGTCCTTTTAGTAATACGATACGGGCATGCGGGATACCATTATTATCGGCCGTTGCCAGCGTCATTGCATTTATTTCGGTGATCTGTGCCGCTTCTGCCTCTGAGAACCATTTTGTGAAAAAAACAATAGGGTCGTAGCCTACAGTATCTTCATCAAGGGCAGCCAGCATGTAATCCTTGCGGATGTCTGCAATATTTAGCGGTGTGCCGGGCACTGACTACTTTTTAGCGTCGTTAGAATCGAGGTATTTCACCATTACGTAGATGAGCTCAATGATCATCAACAGGAAAAATACCCACATAAGGGTAGGACCAACATTTTTATTTACGTTATCGTAAAATGCACTAAGCAGCAGGTGATTCATGTATGTTAATTTGTGTTGCAAGATACTTAATTAGTTGAAAAGTTAAAAGGTTAATAAGGGTAAATGGTTGATTGTTGATAAGTTGATCATCTATTCCAATGTTCCAGTTGGATTGTATTCAGGTAATTATTATTTGATATTTGGATTTTGCAATTTGGAACTATATCTTCATTCCAAATTCACCCGCAGATGCTGTTAAGGCATGTACCATTCTTAAAGTCGGTATTCCTGTATTCTTTTACGGCATTCGGAGGGCCGCAGGGGCATATGGGTATGATGGTGAAGACCTTTGTGCAGAAAAGGAAGGATATTACCGAAGATGAACTCCTGGAGTACAATGCCTTTTGCCAGATGCTGCCCGGGCCATCATCCACGCAGACGGTAATGCTGATTGCCATGAAGCGGGGAGGTGTGCCGCTTGCTATTATTACACTGCTGCTCTGGGTTTTCCCTGCCGCATTTATAATGGGGCTATTCTCTTTTATTATATTCTATTTCAATACAGGCGTGCAGCAGGGAAATAAGATGATCCCGCTTAACCTGTTCTCTTATATCCAGCCCATGTCGGTCGGATTTGTGTTCTTTGCGGCGGCAAAAATGATGCAGACCAGTATCAAGTATGTTGCCACGGCATCTATCATGGTCGGCAGTCTTATTGCTACGTTGTTCATACGCTCACCATGGGTATTCCCGGCATTACTGCTTGTATCCGGCACCATCAGTAACTTCAGTAACAATCGTATCCCCGGGCCGCAGCACAAGCCAAAGCGCATTAACTGGATGCACCTGTGGTTATTTGCGCTTATTTTCATTGTGGCAGGTATATTAAGTGAAACGGCAAGCACACTCGGTTGGCCGCACGTACGCATATATCACATTTTTGAGAATTTTTATCGCTTCGGCGCTATTGTGTTTGGCGGCGGGCAGGCCTTATTGCCTATGATGCTTTACCAGTTTGTAAGCAGGCCACATTCCCCATATCTAGACTCGGGGCAATTGCTCACAGGTTATGGAATGGTGCAGGCGGTCCCCGGCCCTGTATTTTCTATCTGTTCGTTTGTAGGCGGGGTAGCCATGAGCCAGTATGGCGGCATGTGGCAGGCTATTGGCTGCATCGTAGCCACTATCGCTGTCTTTCTCCCCAGCACATTGCTGCTTTTTTTCTTATTCCCGATCTATGAAAACCTGAAACACCATGTTATCATTTTCAGGGCATTGGAGGGTATCAATGCAGCAGTGGTGGGCATCATCTGGGCATCAGGAATAGTGTTGTTCCAGTCAATAGCGTTCGATCACCAATCCCTGTCCTTCGAATGGAGTAACCTGGTGGTAGTCATTATCACTTTTTCCATACTGTATTTCACACGCATACCGGCACCCTTTATCGTACTCGGGTGGCTATTACTCGGCTGGACCCTGCATTAATACGCCCTTGCAAATAATACTCTTTCCTTAGAAGGATTTCCGGTAAGGATACACTTGCCTGCTTCCTGCACGTTATCTAACGGTATGCAGCGGATAGTAGCCTTGGTGAGCTCCTTTATCTTTTCTTCTGTTTCCGGCGTGCCGTCCCAGTGTGCGGAGATAAAGCCCGGCTGTTCATCAAGGCGTTTTACGAATTCATCCCAGTTATCCACCTTGGTGGTGTTTGCTGTGCGGAATTGCAGTGCACGATTGTACATGTTAGCCTGTATATCGTCGAGCAACTGTATCGCATATCCGGCAAGATTGTCCAATGCGATTGATGCTTTTTCCTTGGTATCCCTTCTTGCTACTTCGGCAATATTATTTTCCATGTCCCGTGCCCCAAGTGTTATACGCACAGGCACTCCTTTCAGTTCATACTCTGCAAACTTAAAGCCCGGCCGTGTATTATCATCATTGTCAAACTTGGCACGTACGCCGTTTTGTTTAAATGTAGCCATGAGGCTTTGAGCCAGGTTGTTGATCTTAGCCTGGGCCTCAGGGTCTTTATTGAAGATCGGGATGATAACTACTTGCAGTGGTGCTAATTTCGGAGGAAGGACCAGGCCCTCATCATCACTGTGGGCCATTACCAGCGCGCCTACAAGGCGTGTCGATACGCCCCACGATGTGGCCCACACATGGCTGAGGTTATTGTCTTTATCCCTGAAGGTTACATCAAAAGCCTTGGCGAAATTCTGTCCCAGGAAGTGCGAGGTGCCGGCTTGCAGTGCCTTGCCATCCTGCATCAGTGCCTCGATACAATAAGTGTCTTCGGCACCTGCGAAGCGTTCGTTGGCGGTTTTTACACCACGTACTACCGGTACTGCCATATATTCTTCTGCGAAGGTAGCATATACCTCCAGCATCTTCTTTGTTTCTTCTATCGCTTCTTCTCTCGTGGCATGTGCCGTATGGCCTTCCTGCCACAGGAACTCGGTAGTACGCAGGAACAGGCGTGTACGCATCTCCCACCTTACCACATTGGCCCATTGGTTTATCAGCAATGGCAGGTCACGGTAAGACTGAATCCAGTCCTTGTAAGTATTCCAGATTATCGTCTCAGAGGTAGGCCTTACTATCAGCTCTTCTTCCAGTTTCGCTTCCGGGTCCACGATCACGCCACCGCCGTTAGGGTCATTTTTCAGGCGATAGTGGGTCACTACGGCACATTCCTTGGCAAAACCCTCAACATGGGCTGCCTCTTTCGACAAGAAGCTTTTAGGTATGAATAATGGGAAGTAGGCGTTCTGGTGGCCGGTCTCTTTAAATCGTTTATCCAACTCATCGCGCATATTTTCCCAGAGAGCATATCCGTGGGGCTTGATGACCATGCATCCTTTTACTGCTGAATAGTCGGCAAGGCCGCTTTTCAAAACTATATCATTATACCACTGGGCATAATCTTCTGCTCTATTTGTTAAAATTTTTGACATAATAAACCCGGAGTACTTTTAGCCGTCTATTTTATTGGTGAAGTGTTGCAAAAGTACTAATTTCACTAAGCATTTTTACGTAAAAAACTGTTCAAAATGAAACGTCTCCTTTTTATCACGTTATTGCTCATCGGAACCGGGTTTGTAACATATGCCCAATCGGATGATATATATGCTAACGGTGCCGGACAGGCCAACGATAGCAACCGGAATAATAACCGCCATTACGATAATAACGACCAACAAAACAACGGCGATAACTACCAGAGTTATAATAATCCCGATGACTATGTGGATTATGATGATGACTCTTATAGTTCCCGTATAAACCGCTTTGATAATTCATTTTATAATATGGGTTATTATAGCACATTCTATAACCCTTTCTGGTACAATCCGTATTGGGTGGATCCGATGTGGGGATATAACCCATGGTACGGCGGCGTAAGCTTCGGTTTTGGTTTCGGCCCTTACTGGAGTGCTGGTTGGGGTTGGAATACCTGGTACGGCTACGGTGGCTTTGGTTGCTGGAATTATCCGTTTTACGCTGGTGGCTGGTATGGCCATGGTTATGGCGGATTCTGGAATGGCTACTATGCAGGCTTAGGCGGTCATCATCATGGCGAATATGGTTATGGCCCACGTGGCATAGGCAACAGAGTTGCCACTCATACAGCAGGTAACGGCTTCAGAAGTAGTGGTAATGGTCTGCGTACCAGTGGCGGCAACCAACTTGGCCTCAGGACGTCAACACTTGCATCGGCAAATCATGTCGCTAATACCGGACAAAGGGGTGGATCAGGTAATGGCTTTGGTGGAAGGAATACTACAGGGATGTTTTCTCAGAGGGGCGGACAAAACGGTGGACAGGGTCAGCATTTTGGCGGACAAAACCAAGGTCAACGTTTTGGTGGTCAGGGTCAGCGTATGAATGGTGGCGGACAGAGCGCACGTAATTATGGCGGCGGTCGCGGCGGCTTTCAGGGCGGCGGTCAACGTGGCGGTTTCCAGGGCGGTCAGCGCGGCGGTGCTCCTGCACGTAGCTTTAACGGTGGCGGGCGCAGTTTTGGTGGCGGCGGCGGCGCTCGTTCAGGTGGCGGCGGTGGTGGCCATTCAGGTGGCGGCGGACACGGCGGTGGCGGTCACAGGTAATTGAAACCGTAATAAAAAACTAATAGTTAATGATTTTATAAAAACAGGCGTTATTGCATCATGTGATAATGCCTGTTCTAATTTTACCAATGATCGGGACAGTTTTTGTAAAACATATTTCATCGCGTTATTTTAAACATTCCCGTTTATTATTCGTCAAAAACAAAAAGAAACAGTATGCGTAGTCCCGGATATTTATTATTCCCTGCATTATTACTTTGCTCCGTTGTGTCGTCAGCTCAAGACGTAAGAGAGGCTTATAATTTTTCTAACCTGACCGTACAGGGTACTGCAAGCTCTATGGGCTATGGCAATGCACTCGGATCGTTGGGTGGTGATTTCAGTTCGGTTAGCGTTAACCCCGCAGGATTGGCCATTTACCGCAGCTCCGAACTGTCTATTACGCCGTCATTAAGAATGAATGGTGTAAGCAGTGATTATGCAGGGACCAATACAGCCGACAATAACACCCATTTCAATTTCAATAGCTTTAGCCTCATTTTCACAAGTGCAGCCAAAGGCAAGCGTTATGAGCACAGAAACTGGAAGGCGGTTTCATTTGCACTGGGCATGAATAGGGTAGCCGATTTTAACCGTAACTATACATACCAGGGTAATAACAATACAAGCTCGGCCTCTCAGGCTTTTGAGTCTGATGCAAACCTGAATCCCGGCGCTGCAACATCCGCAACTGCCAATTCATTGGGTAATATGGGTTATTATTCTTTCCTGCTTAACCAGGATCCTACGTCGGGGAGTTTTTATACAACGGTTCCGTTTGCAGGGGGCATCAGCCAGTTGAAAAGTGTACAGGAAAACGGCTGCATCGATGAGTATACTATTTCTTTAGGTGGTAACTACAAGGAGAAATTAATGCTTGGGGTCACTATTGGTATTCCGTACGTTAATTACCACAGCACATCAAACTATACAGAAACATCTTCAGATAATAACGCAGTTACAAACCCTTTTGGCTTCAACTCATTTAATTACAACCAAAACCTTGATATTACCGGTGGTGGTATCAATGCCAAGATAGGCGCGATATATAAGATCACTGATTTCTTCCGCATTGGCGCAGCCTTTCATTCGCCTACTTTCTATTCGCTGTCTGATGTCAGCAAAACATCTCTATACGTAAACAATGACAGCACTATCGCCGCCGCAAATTCAGGTGGATATACCGGCATCTATTCCAGGAATGAGTTTGATTATTACCTTACTACTCCATGGAAAGGCATATTGAGCGCAACGTTTATTTTGAAGAACCTTGGCTTTATTACTGCCGATTATGAATATGTTGATTATAGTTCTATGCGCTACCGCTATTCAGATGGTATGGATTATACAACCGGAAATAGCTACCAGTCGGAAGAGAATGCTATAAACCAGGAAATAAAGAAGACATACAAGGGCGCATCTGATTTCAGGCTTGGTGCAGGGTTTAATGTTACGAAGATATTTGTAGTAAGAGTTGGCGCAGGTTATTATGGCAATGCTTATACCGCATATGGCGAAGCAAACCAGTTATATTACACCACACAGCGCATAGACCTTAATGCCGGCCTTGGATTGCACTTTAAACACTTCTATACAGACCTTGGCTTTGTACACAGCATGTACCAGGGCGTGGAGCAGCCATATAGTATAGATTATAGTGGGGTAGTATCGGGTACACAGGCCACAATACCGCAAGCCAAAACAAACTACAGCATCAACAACCTCGCGCTGACAATGGGTGTGAGATTTTAATTTAAAGGTCAAAAGCTAAAGCGATCAACTTTTAGCTTTTGACCTTTTACTTTTGACTTAAAGAAAGGTATTCCTGTAGCATCATTACAGCCGCAACGGTATCTATCAGTTCTTTTTTCTCCCTGTCTTTTTTCTTAAGCCCCATGCCAGATATGGCGTGCGATGCCATTTTGGATGTCATGCGCTCATCAATTTTTTCTATCGGCATTTGTGGGAAAACATTGCCGAATTTAATAATGAACTTATCGACAATCGGTGTAGCATCAGTAGGGGAGTTATCGAAATTGAGCGGGTAGCCAACCAGCACTTTTTCTACCTGTTCTTTTGCCATGTACTTTTTCAGGTAACCGATGAGTTCATTTGAATCCACCGTTTCCAAAGCAGTAGCTATTATCTGCAAAGGGTCACTTACTGCAATCCCTGTACGTTTCTTACCAATATCTAATGAGATGATCCGGGCCATATATTTTGCAATTATTGTACATTTTTTTTCTGCTCTTTGAGCGCTAAAGTTCACTTCCCCTCTCAAGAGGGGAGAGTGATCTCGAACCCACTAAAATAATACTATTCGGCGTTTTGCCCATATATAATGATTTGGTTTACTGTACGGCTACAAAGCGGTAGCTCCTAACGGAGCATCTTAATTTGAAAGAAAGCCCCTTTAGGGGTTGGTGGTTTACTTATGCCTGTAAGACTTAAACACAACTGTCCCGTGTCTTTTTAATATCTCCCTTTCCATTTGCCGCAGTTCTAAAAATCTTTGCTGGTATACGCCCTGTGCTATAGGGTCTTTCTCAAAGCTTAGTTTGGTAGTGAGCTGGTTTTGTATAAGCAGTATCTTCTTCAGTTTGAAATACGCAAGTGTGCTGTCTACATCATTGATATATATCATGGTTCCCGCCAATGACTCAATACCATATTTTTCGCTCCATTTGTGGCTGATATCCGGGCGAGGGTGCAGCAGGGATGCCATTTTATCACGTGTGGCCTGGTCGGGATGATTGATGAAGTAGTGCAACTCCGGCGTCGCCCCGAAACGGTTGTAATGGTCCATATACTCAACAAATAGCTTGTTGACCAATGGATCTTCAAGCAGGTTTGTTTCTACCTGTTCTTCTACCATCTTTGCTACACTCTCATAGCCTTCATAAGGCTGGTGGCCATGTTCTATCAATACGCGGAGTAGTTGCCATTCCTGCTGTTCTTCGGCATTTACATTTTTATCGTGTGAGGGTTCACCTTCCTGTGGCAGGTCCAGCAACTCCGGCTTTGGTAGTGCTTCTTCCTTGCGCAGGTGCTTTTGCTCGTTCTCTATACGCTCGCGTATATGTTTGTTGATGAGGTTAATAAGCCCTGCTTCATCCACATTCAGCTTGCGTGCTGCCTCACGACTATAGTGTGCCTGTAGCGAAAAATCCTCAGCCTTATTGATACGGGAAATACTCTCCGCTATTTCATTTACCAGTTTCGATCGTTTTACAGGGTCTGTGCCGGCCTCATTAAGCCCCACTTCCAGGCGGAAGCTGATCACATCCTGTTTATGGCTCTTGATATACTCATGAAACTTTGCCGCTCCTGATTTTTGTACATAGCTGTCCGGGTCTTCGCCCTCAGGCAGTAGTACCAACTGCACATTGAAGCTCTGCGAAAGGGCCATATCCAGGCCGCGCAGCGCTGCTTTTATACCTGCGGGGTCACCATCATACAATATGGTCAGGTTTCGGGTGAGTTGCCCTATCAGGCGCAACTGGTCTTCAGTAAGTGATGTACCGCTGCTGGATACCACATTCTCAACACCTCCCTGGTGCAAGGAGATAACGTCGGTATATCCTTCTACAAGCAGGCACTCATCCTGCTTACCTATGGCCTGGCGGCTCTGGTACATGCCATAGAGCACCTTGCTCTTAACGTACAGCTCATTTTCAGGACTGTTTATGTACTTGGGTGCCTTCTCGTTGCTTTTAAGTATGCGCGCGCCGAAGCCCAGTATGCGCCCCGTCATGCTCTGGATAGGGAATATCACACGGCCACGATACACATCATGATACATGCCGTTTCGGTTTTTCGCCAGCCCTGAACGCTCCAGTATTTCTGCTGTGTATCCTTTCTTTATGGCGGCATTGTAGAATGCCTCGTTACGTTCGGGGTTATATCCCAGCCGGAAGCGTTCTATGATATCCTTACGAAATCCACGCTGCTTGAAGTACGACATGCCTATTAGCTGCCCTTCTTCAGTATTCAGCAGCGTATCATGAAACCAGTTCGCTGCAAATTCATTGAGTATGCGCAGTCCTTCTTCAGCAAGTTGTTTCTGCTGTTGCTCAGGTGTGCGCTCTGTTTCTTCAAGCTTTATTTTGTAATGATCGGCCAGCCAGTGTATGGCTTCAGGGTAGGTGAGCTTTTCATGCTCCTGCACAAAGGTGACCACATTGCCTGCTTTACCGCAACCGAAACACTTATAAATACCTTTCGCAGGCGATACATTGAAAGAAGGTGTTTTCTCATTATGAAAAGGGCAATTGGCGATATAATTAGTACCTCTTTTTTTCAGCCGCACAAATTGTCCCACCACGTCCACAATGTCGGCGCGGTTCATTACTTCCTGTATGGATGCGGGGGATATCATTTCTGCGAAGATAAGTATTGAATTGTGAATGCCCCTGACACAATATCAGGATTTTCTGTGGTTAATAAAATGTAATATCTTTACCGTCAATAGCAGAAATAAAATGACGGAAGATATACGTTGGCAACAAAGGTTTGCGAATTATGAAAAAGCTTACGTTTCATTAAGGCAAATATCGGAGCAAAAAGATATAGAGGAAGATATATTAATTGACGCTACGCTGAAACGTTTTGACCTGGTATTTGAGCTCGCCTGGAAAACACTACAGGATTATTTGCAGGTACAAGGTTATACAGAATACAAAGGCCCGGCAAAAGTATTAGCGAAAGCTTTGCAGGATAGAATTATTGAGAATAATGAGTTATGGGGTGTAATGCATGAAGACCGGAATATTTTAGCGCATGTTTACGATTATGACAAAAGCAGAATGATCTATAAGCATGTTGTTAATGATTATTTACATGCATTTACGCAACTTTTTAATAAATTGAAAAATGAACCAGAAGAATGACTTTGGTATAAGCGCGGAGTCCTACAAATGGATACAAAGAGTATTTGGGATATTCCCGGAAATAGATGAAGTAATCATTTTTGGATCAAGAGCAAAGGGAAATTATACTCCGGGCTCAGATATTGACCTTGCTATAAAGGGGCGGGACCTCGAATATAATTATCCTGAAAAAGTGCGCCACATGCTGGAAGATGGCCTGTATACGCTTTACTTCTATGATGTATTGGATTATAATAAAATTACAACGCCTGCGCTCAAAGAGCACATAGATCGAGTAGGGAAATTGTTTTATAAATCAAAAAATGCTACAGCTCAGTAATCTTTAGTATAGTATTCCTAAAATAAAAGAACCGCTGCTATGTACAGAGCGGTTCTTTATGAATTGATTTAGTATAAAATCCTTTAGTTTTTGGTACATCACATTTTAGGACGGGTAATTGTTTCTCCCGCTATGTGCTGCCTCCATGGTTCCCAATAGTGGCTATGCCATCCTTTGTCTATCCCTTCAGCCTGGTTATCCGGTACATTGGAGTGTACAATGTGTGCGGATACATTTTTACCCTTGGGTTCAAGCAGGAGCATAAATGTGGAATCCGGATCTTTCTTTTTCCAGTCAGCACCACGCCAGCTTTGAACGATCAGTTGATCTTTTATTAGTTTAATGTTTTGCCCGGTGATATAACCGGTATGCGCTGAAAATGGAGTTCCTTCTTTAGCGGTTATCTGTGCAGGCGCACCGCTTATCATGGAATGCTTTTTTGCATTCATGTAAAGATCAAAGAGCGCTTTCGGGGTAGTGTTCTTGAACACTACTTTTTGTACTACTGTCTTAGCCATGATGAGTTTGTTTTTATGAATACTAAAGTTATGAAGTAAATCCGGCAGCAAACGTTAATTAGCAAAAACAACAATGGCCCCGATCGGGGCCATTGTTGTTTGGAAAGTTGATTAAGCTTCTTCGGCTTCATCAGTGCTTTCCTCAGTTTCTTCGTCCAACTCTTCATCCTGGAAGTTTTCTTCGTCTTCTTCTTCGAATGATGTGTTCTCTGTTTCCGCGTCCTGTTCGGTTTCGCGTGGAGCTTCTTCTGTTGAGGCAACAGTTTGCCGTACTTCTTCTTCGCTGAATGTGCTGTTCATGATAATTGTTTTAT
>CAIJNJ010000429.1 GCA_903821975.1 uncultured Bacteroidota bacterium | reverse complement strand
TTACCGCCTGCACCTTCGATGTTACATGTAGTTTCCCGTAAATATTGGTGATATGGGTTCTCACAGTATACGGGCTTAAAAAAAGTTCTTCAGCCAGTTTCTTGTAATCCAGCCCCTGCACTAATCCCTTCAGTATATCCATCTCCCTGTCCGTAAGTGTGGTTTGCGGGCTACTGTCTCCTTCCTTTTTAGTTCCGCTGAGCAGGTTCAGCGCCTTGCGTGCTATACTCGGAGACATAGGCGCTCCCTGTTGTTCTATAACCTCCTTTATGGCGTTTACAATCACATCTACACGCTCCTCTTTTAGCAAATACCCGTCAGCGCCCGCCTGTATGGCATCAAAGAGTTTATCATCGTCATCAAAAACAGTGAGCATAATGTATTTGATATCGGGGTAAAGGTTGTGGCAGTTTCTTACCGCCTCTATACCGTTCATACCCGGCATATCTATATCCATAAGCACCAGTTGCGGATGCTTGTTCATAGGCAGCTGCTTTAGTTGTTCCAGGAAATCATTACCGTTACGCGCCATAAGCACGATCTCCACTTCCCCTGAATAGTTTATCTTTTCAGACAGGGAAAGACGGTTTTGCGACCGGTCATCTACTATTGCCACCTTATACACCATCATACAAATATAGTTTCCGGCAGTTGCGGCTTATATACAGCATCTGCATTATTTTTTCGACACCACAATTTCGGTCCCGCCGCCAATTGAGGATCTGATCTCTATATCGCTGTCAATATCCGCTGCACGGTATCTCATATTTTCAAGCCCGTTTTGAACAGATGGGTCAACAGACCTTATGTCAAATCCGCCGCCATTATCACGTATCCGTATTTTGTACTTCCCGGATATACTTTGCACATCAACATAAAGCTCAGCGGCATTGGCGTATTTTAACGAATTGGCGATCGCCTCCTGGCATATCCGGAAAAGGTTTAATGCCTCAGAAGGGCCCAGTATCACCGGCCCCTTTATAACCTCGCTAAAGTTCAGTTTGATTTGCGGGTATAATAAAAGTTGTTTTTGAACAAAGGCCTTCAATTTATCCGAAAATTCTTCCAGTGGTATCTGTTGTTTGTTCAGCGCCCATATGGTTTCGCGCAATGTGGCGATAATATCCCGGGCGGTGTTATTCACAAACTGGAGTTTTTCCGCTTTCTCATTTTCACTGATCACTTTCAATGGATGCGCCACCCATTCAATATTATTACTGATAAGGCTTAGTTGTGTGCCTACAGTATCATGCAGGTCGCGCGATATGCGCTCCCGCTCCAGTTGTATCTTTTGCTGCAGTTCCATTGCCCGTATCTGCCGCAGGTGTCGTTGGCGTTGTATCCATAAAATGACCCCGGTAATGATCACGATAAAAAACATCCCGGCTAAAATCCGGAACCACAATTGCTGCCAGTAAGGGGGCACTATGGTAATAAGTATAGTTGTGGGGGTCTCCTGCCATTTCCCGTCATTATTGGAAGCTTTCACTTTAAACACATATTGCCCCGGTGGTATAGCGGCATAACGTGCGAAATGTTTATCTCCGCCATTTATCCATGTATCATCCAGCCCTTCCATCATGTAGGCGTATTGGTTCTTCTTTGGGTTTGAATATTCAAGCGCGGCAAATTCAAAACTCAGGCTATTCTTCGTATGCGGCAGGGTGATGGTATGTACATCCCAATAAGCAGTGTCGGTCTTCAGAGGCTCGTCAAATAATTTTATGTTCGTGATCCGCACCTCGGGTATATGCGGATTGTCCTGTATCTCACGCGGATTAAATGCATTGGTCCCGTTAATACCGCCGAAGAAAAGCGTACCGTCAGCAGCCTTATAATAGGCGTTCGAATTAAATTCACTCGACTGCAGGCCATCTTCTTTATAATAATGCCGGAATGCTTTTGCCATAACATTATAAACACTCAGGCCCTTGTTATGGCTAAACCACATATTGCCATCATCGTCCCTGAGTATGCCATAAATGAACTGGTTCGAAAGGCCGTTGGCCTCCGAAAAATATTGCGACACTTTTTTATCCCGGTCCAGTACATATATCCCTTTCACCGTGCCCACCCATAAGTTACCCTCATTGTCTTCGTTAATGGATTTGACCTGCACATTCTCCGGCAGGCCTATCTTGTTCCATGTGCCATCTCTGCCGCAATAGATGCAATTCATTGTTCCTATCCATAACGCGCCTTCCTTATCTTCATAACAACAACAAAGCGTTTCGCCCGGAAAATGATGCATTATAGAAAAACGGGCATCTCCGTTATTTGACCTGGTCAGCGAAACAAGATATTCGCCCGCCACGGTATACGTGTATCCATTACGTCCGCGTAGCAAAAATGGGTACATAGTTATCGACTGATCCGGGCCCGGTACAATACTCTTCAAATCAGGTGTGACCAGTTTAATATTACCTGTCGACGCCCTGTAGGCAAATATTTTATTTTGAACGGCAAGATGTATAAAAAACAGGTCGGCATCACCATGCGCAACAGCATATACACAATTACCTTTATCATAACTGCTTTTTATAAAAGACACGTTTTTTTCAAACCCCTTCTTACGGTCAAAAACATCCAGACCATTATTAAAATAGCCTACATAAACATGCTGCGAATCGGCATAAATGCTTTTTACAAGATTGCTGATCTCACTATGCGAATTGTAAGCAAGGAACTTCTTGTACGGATAATTGATCCTTTTCAGCCCGTCACCATTTGTGCCTATCCATAAATTATTTGCCTGGTCCCGGTATAGGCAACGTGCAAATGCGTATTTGTTCTTTTGCTCTGCATCGAACGACTGTATGCTTTTGATTACTTTGCCCAACCTGATGTCATAGTAAAACACACCCTTATGGTTCGCCAGTATTACTACATCATCCGTTTCCTTAAGTATGTCAGAGATAAATTCCTGTCTTTGGGCATCCAGGTCCACAGGCAATAAAACACTTTTCAGCGTTCTCTTGTTGAACAAAAGAATACACCGGTCTCCGCCACCAATGGCTTCTGAATCATTAATATCTGTAAGAGACGTTAATGGCACGTCTTCGCTCGCCTGTAAGATCTCATTTTTCCTCGTATCATAAATTAAAAACCCATTGACTGTGCACACCCAAATATGACCGCTTTCTACAAACCCTCCTGCCCATGCTTTAACAGATCGCAAGTCTTTGCCACCAGCATTATTTATTTGCGCAACCCTATGGGTCTGCTTATCCACTTTTACCAATCCGCAATTCGATAATCCTACCCATATATATTGTTCGTCCTCTCCGAGGATGGTATTAAAATTATCTGAAGACAATGGAGGTTGGTAAGTGAAAATAGTAGTGAAGTTGTCTTTGCCATCATTGTACAGGCTGATGCCGTTCCAACATACGATCCATAAATTACCCTTCCTGTCCACATAAAACCGGTTGTCCCTGTTCCCGCATATAGATGATGAGTCCTTTGGTCTGTTCTTGTAAACAGTAAAATTAAAGCCGTCAAACCTGCAAAGACCGTCTGATGTGCCTACCCATAAAAAGCCATTCCTGTCCTGTGTTATATCCCATATGCTGCTTTGCGGCAACCCGTCATCAACCCCATAAGAGGATACCTGGTAGTTTTCCTGCGCAGGAGATGCGCAGGAAACAAACAGCAATACCAGGATATGTAGGACCCGTTGCATCACTATAAAAATAACATTTACAAGTCATTACAATAATTAATTACAAAAATAACCCGGCGACGGCTGCTGAAAATACAGCACATGCTGTATTGCCCCCTGCCTGGCACCCGGATACTTTTGAGGTCTAAAAACTAACGAACATGAAAAAGATCATCTACATTTTAATTTCAGCTGCATTACTTGCCAACGGCATCGATGCACCTGCACAAACCTGGAGAGGAAAACATAATGGATTACCCTCCGGATTCAGCGCAAAGTCAGTTTATGGTAACGGCACCTCCATTATAGTAACCAACTCCTCTTCTTTCAGCGGCAGCCAGGTATACCTTACGCCCGACTCAAGCACAGCCTTTGCTGCCAGCCCTTCCGCTCTTGGTCTATTTGCAACTATGGAAAGCAATGTGGCAAAGGCACACGGTGTTCTTTTTGCGGGCAGTTCTGTAGGCTTATATAAAAGTTATGACAATGGGCAGACTTGGGTTGCCGCGGGAGCCACCGGGGCAGTGTACCAGGTATACAGCCGTCATGACACCTTGTATGCCAGCCTGGGGTTCTCTGTGAAAATGTCTGCAGATACTGGTACCACATGGACAGACTTGGGCTATACAGGCGGCAGCCTCGCTGTTTCCTACCTAAAATCAGGCGGTACTTTGTTTGTTGGTTCCACATCCAACTTACAGTATACAAATGACAACGGTCATACGTGGACAGCAATATCCTCCCCGTCCTCAATGAACGGAGTATCTATTGTAGGTATTGCCGCATTGAATAACAATATTTATGCGGCATGCAGCAACGGTGTATATAAAAGCACCGACGGCGGCGTTACCTGGAACAATGTTTTAGCCCGGGATATGTTTTCTCTTATTGCAGTCGATTCTTCATTGCTGGGCGGCACTGCAACAAATGGCATGTTCCAATCTGATATGACCGGCACTACATGGACCGCTATTAATACTGGATTACCCTATACTGGTGTAGCGGCATACAATGCTATAAACTCCATCAGCTACAACGACCAGTTCATTATCTGCTCAGCCGGTGGTGATAGCGCCATATATGTAATTGGGAACGGTGAGCTTGGCCTGCATCCTGTGCCGGACACAAGCACCACCACCACTGCAGTGGCTACGATCAGCGGGCAGGAGAACAATTGTTCCTTATACCCGAACCCGGCAACTAGTAGCATAACTGTAGAACTAAACAACCATACAACTGACAATATTGCAATCGCAGTTTATGATATTATGGGCCGCAAAGTGAAAACCTGCGGGCACGAAAATGCACCCACTATTAAAATGGATACAAAAGATCTGCAGCCGGGCACTTACTTCCTGCATATCACACAAGGCAAAGAATGCATCGTGAAGAGATTTACGGTAATACAATAAAAATGGTTAAAAAATGAGTAAAGGAATGGCGCCTCAAAAGGCGTCATTCCTTTTTTATACCGGCTCAGTGCCCTGGAAAAATACAGCAGATGTCGTATAGGCAGGCGCTGTATTGCGGAATACTTTTACAAAAAAAATATTATGAAACATCTGTTCTTATGTGTCGTTGCTTTAAGCACATTTACTGTATCCTGCAAAAAATCAGGCTCTACGACCGTATCTTCCATTCCCGCCAACGGCTGGAAATTGGGTACTGTATCATACACCACCGCCCTCTCCACCCGCACCGGAACTAATCTTTTGAGTGCGTTCGATGGCATTCCATCAGGGAGCAATCCAAGTGTCAATAACCTGGAAGTGTACTTTTCGGCACTGCCCACTGCCGGCGGCACGTTTCACATTGTGCATTACCCTGCTGCAAGCCTCGCAAGCAATGAGGTAGGTATCGGTGCAGGTTTGTATGCAACCTCCACTACCTATTTAACAACTGGTACAGATGCGATAGACGCCACAGTAACTATAGCCAGCGGAAAAATAACAGTATCCATACCATCCGTTTGGGTAAAAAGCACTTCCGGCACCGATAGCCTGAAACTGACCGGAACACTCGTTGAGCAATAGTATCCGGTGGCATGATTCTGCTGGGTATTAAGTAACCATAAAACGGGTACTATGAAAAAGAATATCATCACGTTAATGCTCCTGTGTTTCATGAGCATAGCATCAGTAAACACAGTAAGCGCAGCCGACCGACATCACCATCACCACCATCATCACGGCCATCATGGTCATGGCCATATGGAAGGTCGTTAAACAATCGATCATTATTTAAAAACACGGGATCCGCTCTTTCAAGAGTTGGGTTTCGTGTTTTTTTGTTCAAATAACTCACCTAACCAATATCTCTTTTTTTACTGACTACGGTCATTTCTCTCACGGCATGCGTTTTATACGTTTGTATCAAAATACGAACTCATGGAAAAGAAAAACACGGATGGTAAATTCCCGGGCTATCCACACTACCCTGCTAATGAAGACAT
This sequence comes from uncultured Bacteroidota bacterium, assembly GCA_903821975.1. Lineage (GTDB taxonomy): Bacteria > Bacteroidota > Bacteroidia > Chitinophagales > Chitinophagaceae > Nemorincola. The sequence continues at coordinate 17,250 of CAIJNJ010000429.1, read as the reverse complement.
TACCGACGCAAGGAACAATGTAAAGATCAGATCCATTGATGAAGGTGCGCCGCAAGATTTAACAACCAATAACACAATTGATGAATCGGATGAAGACATGAGTATCGTTTCCGGTACCGATGCTGATGTTACAGAAGAAGATATGCGTATGCTTGAAGCTGCCGATCAGAATATGGACACCACCGACAGTGAGAACTTACAACATGCATCTTTGGATAGCGTAGACGAAGACGGCGACCCGCTGAATGAAGAAAGCAGCCTCAATGAAGATATGACCGGTGAAGACCTCGATGTGCCCGGCAGCTCAGCCGATGATGCCGATGAACGCATAGGTGAAGAAGACGAAGAAAACAATTACTACAGCCTCGGCGGCGACCTCCACGAAAGCCAGGAAGAAAATAAAGGAGAATAGTTAGTTAATAAGGTAAAGTGTTAAAAGGATAAAAAGGGGAATAATCAACCTATTAACTTTTTAACCCTTTACCTCATTTAACCTTTTACCTCTTTAACTCCCAACTTGCTATTCCTATACCCATACACAAAGTAAAGTGCCAGGCCCACCACAAGCCATATCAGGAATCGCTCCCAGTTTGTAGTGCCTGACTCCGAAAGCAGGTAGGTGCAGCACAGAAATCCAAGCACCGGGATTACGGAGTAGTTTTTAATAAACGATAAAATAGTGGTTATAATAAATGTAGCACCGAATAAAAAGAAAGGCACCTTGGTGCGTATTACTTCCCATGTCACATTGCCTTTATCGTCTGCAAAATTCAGGTAACCCTTAAAGCCACCGGGATAATATTTTTCAAATAAAATTATCGATGCGACAAACATCGCAGGTATTATCCACTTACCATTCAGGTATGGTGTTTTGAATTTGCTTTGAAGCCTGTTCTTATCATTCTGTAGTTTCAAAATACCACCACACACCAGCACAAAAGCAAACAACGTACCCACACTCGTAAGATCCACCACTACACTAAGATTAAGGAACAACGCAGGTATGCCCACAATGAAACCTGTAAGTATAGTGGAGAACGATGGTGTCTTATATTTCGGGTGTATCCTTGCAAAAATGGGTGGCAGCAGGCCGTCACGGCTCATGCTCATCCATATGCGGGGCTGTCCCAGTTGAAAAACAAGCAATACACTTGCCGTCGCTATTACTGCACTGATAGAGATGATACCCGCTATCCAATTGGCCCACTTGCTGTTCATAGTGCTGAATACATATGCCAGCGGGTCACCAACATTCAGGTTCTTATAGCTCGTCATACCGGTGAGCACCAAAGCCACAAGAACATATACCACCGTGCATATTATCAGTGAGTAAAACATTGCCCTCGGCAAATCGCGCTGCGGGTTCCTGCATTCTTCTGCAGTGGTGCTTATCGCATCAAAACCTATGTAGGAAAAGAAAACAGCCGACGTGCCGGTAAGTACACCACCTATTCCGTTTGGCAGGAAGGGTGTCCAGTTGCTCGTGTTCACGTAAAAGCACCCGGCTATCATCACCAGTAATATTATAGCGATCTTCAGCATCACCATGATATTGGTGCTGCGCCGCGATTCTTTAATGCCAATATAAATGATCCAGGTAATAATACCGGTGATAAAGAACGCAGGGAGATTGCAGATAAATTTAAAGCTCCCGAAAGTCGGTGCATTGGCCCACGCCAGCTTTGCTGCATCCGTAACACTGTCCTTTGCCGTCCAGTAATCGGTCGCCAGGTATTCCGGTATATGCATATGAAAGCTGCCGATGCGTATACTGTTTACCAGCGAGGTGAAATAGTCGCTCCACGATATCGCCACCGCTATATTGCCTATCGCATACTCCATAAGCAGGTCCCAGCCTATTATCCATGCTATGATCTCGCCAAATGCTACATAAGAATAAGTATACGCGCTCCCCGATACCGGCACCATGCTCGCAAACTCCGCATAGCAGATCGCCGAAAAACCACACGCTACGGATATGAAAAGAAACAAAAGGATTATCCCGGGTCCGCCATCAAAGCTCGCCTTACCTATAGTGGAAAAGATACCGGCCCCCACTATTGCAGCAATACCCATAAATGTAAGGTCGCGCACGGAGAGCACCTTGCTCATATTATTGCCATGACCGTCAATAAGGCCATCGGCCACTTCTTTATTTATATGCTCAAGCGATTTTTTACGGAATAGATCTTGTTTCATTCTAAACCAAATGTAAGGAACTGGAGATAAGCGCTGCTATGTTCCGGCTAAGTTTTTATTTACCGGGTAAAGTGGAAAATGACCCGATTTAAAAAGATATGCTTATAAAACTTGTTGCAAATGCAAATAAAAAAAAACAAATACGAATTAAAACAACCCTTTATTCCAGGCTTTTACTAAACCCCATGCATCTGTTTTCAATGGATTATATCACAAATTCCTAACGGCTTGTTAATGCATTAAAAAATATACAATACCATTGCTAAAGAAGTTAAATTTGGATAGTTACAAGTGGACTATAAAAATTGAATTTTATGAAAACATTTTACAGCAAATTCCTCCCTGCCTTAATGGTATTATTCATTCCATTTTTTGCACAGGCGCAGATCACCGGACCAAGCTCTGTATGTACAGGTGCTTCCATCTCCCTGTTCGATCCTAATTCATTTGGATCGTGGAGCAGTAGCGACATCGGCATTGCCGGTGTTGATGGCGGTGGCAACGTGTTTGGTGTTAACGGCGGTGTTGCTGAAATATATTATGTCTAGTCTACCCCAACTTCTTTACTGGCGGCGAAACAACAGATTCTTTTTCTGTGACCGTTAATACGTGGCCTAATGCAGGCAGCATCTCCGGTGTTACGAATACAGTATGCCAGGGGGCAACGATCTCATTTACAGATGGCGCCACAGGCGGCTCATGGAGCAGCAGCGACAACTCAGTGGCTACGGTCGATGGACTCGGTAATGTAACCGGCGTTTCTGCAGGCAGCCCTACCATATATTATGTAGCATCAAATGGCTGCGGTACTGTATTTGCAACTACACTCGTTTTTGTAAATCCTTTACCGGATGCAGGTACTATCACCGGTAACACGCTGTTATGCGGAATAGGTGCTGCACAGACATTGAATGATGGTGCTTTGGGCGGTTCATGGAGCAGCAGTGATGCAACAGTTGCTACTGTAGATGGTGCCGGTAATATTCTAAGCACAGGCTTTGGCGCAGCTTCTATCTATTATACAACAACAAATGATTGCGGTACATCATCAGCAAATGTGAGTGTTCATGTGAATCCTCAGCCGGATGCGATCTCATCATCAGCCCCCTTTGTATGCGAGCATTCAACGATAAACCTCACAGATGATTCTACAGGTGGTACATGGTTATCTGCCAATCCTGATATCGCCACTGTTGACCCGATAAGCGGAAAGGTATCTGGCATAGTGGCAGGCAATGCACTGATCACTTATATACTCGGTGGTGGCTGTTATTCTTTGACTGATGTTTTAGTTAACCCATTACCACATGCAGGTACTATCACCGGTACTACGGGCCTGTCAAGAGGTGGTTTAACAACCCTGTTTGATGGTGTTGAGGGTGGTGTATGGCATAGCTGCAACAACTCTATCGCCAGTGTTGATGAGATCGGTAATGTAACAGGTGTTGCTGATGGCAGCACACTTATTTCTTACTCTGTTACCAATATCTGCGGTACTGTAAGCGCGCTTGCTACTGTTATTGTCGGCAACTGCACTCCTGCTTCTACGATCACTACTTTCGCAGGCAGCCACGTAAATGGTTATACCGGCGACGGTGGCCCCGCTACTGCTGCTACAATGGGCAATCCTTATGCTGTAGCTGCTGATGGTTTTGGCAATGTTTACATCGCAGATTACTTCAACAATGCAATACGCAAAGTTGATCCTTCAGGGATCATCACTACTATCGCAGGCACAGGCGTTGCCGGTTACAATGGTGATAATATCCCTGCCACTTCAGCTCAGCTTAACGGCCCTATCGGTGTAACACTCGATGGCCAGGGCAATATTTACATCGCCGATAAATTCAATGAGCGTATTCGTAAGATCGATGGATCAGGAGTTGTCACTACCATTGCGGGTACCGGTTTACATGGTGGCTGGCAGGGTAATGGCTACGGCAACGAAGGCCCCGCTACATCAGCTAATTTAGATTTCCCTGCTTCTGTGACTTTAGACTGCGCAGGCAATATTTACATCGCAGACCTCGGCAGCCAGACAGTTCGCCGCATAGACCCATCAGGTAACATTCACCTTTTTGCAGGTACCTATGGTGGTGGCTTCAATGGCGACGCTATCCCTGCTAACACAGCACAATTAAATGCACCAACATGTGTTGCCGCCGATTGCGCAGGCAATGTATATATCGCCGATTCCTGGAACAACAGGGTACGTATGGTAAATGCTGCAGGTATCATCACTACTGTTGCCGGTAACGGTGCTCCTGCTTATGCGGGCGACGGCACGCCAGGTGGCTCTGCTTCTTTGTGGATACCAAACGGTATTACACTTGACGCTTGCGGCGACCTTTATATCTGCGACTGGCAGAACAACGTGGTAAGGGTATTGTCAGGTGGCTATATCACCACTTTCGCAGGTGTGAACGCAAACGACTGGCATGGCTACGATGGCGATGGCGGCGCTGCAGATTCTGCATTCATGTATCTCCCTGCCAGCCTTGCTATAGACGGCCTTGGAAATATCTACATTGCAGACTACGGTAATAATGTCATCCGTGAAGTTTCAAACTCCACTATAGCCGAGCGCACTTTTGCCAACGGCACTACACAGGATATAACAGTATGCGAAAGCACTACAACTCCTATCACTTCACAAATGGGCGTTGCTGATGCAATAAGCGGTAAAACAGAAACGTGGACCGTGAGCATGCAGCCGGCACATGGTACGCTTTCCGGCTTCAATGCATCCGCCACTTCAAGGATCGGTATCACTACCCCATCAAATGTAACTTACACTCCCGCTGCAGGCTATACCGGCACTGATGCCTTTACTATCGTTATGAACGACGGTACTACTGCCGCATCTACTACCGTAAATGTAAAGATCACCCCGGCTCCTGATGCAGGCGCTATTGTTGGCGGCACTGATGTTACCAATGGTAACACTATTGCTCTTGCAGATCCTACCGGCGACAAGAACGGCGTATGGAGCAGCAGCACTAACCTTATAGCTACTGTAGACCAGTCTGGTAATGTTACCGGCGCCGGTAACGGTATCGCTACTATCTCTTATACAGTAACCAACGGTTGCGGCTCTAAGAGCGCTACAACAGCGTGGTGATAGCAGGTGCTGCAGTAACAGAAGCAAAAGCATTATTGTATCCTAATCCTAACAACGGTTCTTTCCAGTATGAGTTCATGAGCGAGAACGCTGCACAATACGACCTGACTATTTCAGACGTTGCAGGCCGCATCGTTTACAAACAAAGCATAGATGCAACAGCGGTTGCAAACGTTATCAGCGTTAACCTTCCTGCAAATGTTGCAAGGCCATCCATGTACACCGTACAGTTGGGCAACAAGAACACTAAATTCCCCGTTACAAAGATCACTGTAACTGAATAATAGTTTTACCCCTGATTGAAAGAGAAGCCACGCAAACGCGTGGCTTTTTTTGTTGACATTTTTTAATTGCTTAACTTTGAATATAAGATAAAACACGCATGACCGACTATAGACAATATATTACCATTGAGGCAGGCAAAAGAAGTGGAAAGGCCTGCGTCAGGGGTATGAGGATCACAGTTCACGATGTGCTCAGCTATCTTGCCGCCGGCATGAGCCATGAAGAGATCATCGAAGACTTCCCTGAGCTCACTCAAAATGATATTTTAGCATGCCTCGCATATGCGGCTGATACAGAGAAGAAATATATCATTGCCGCAGCATAAGTTTCTGAAATCATTAGCTGACAGCCCATGCAAAAATACCTGCTCGATGAAAATTTATCGAATAAACTATCGGGGAAATTATCTCCTGTACTTCATGATGTGATGCATGTCTGCGATGCCGGCTTATTAAATAGCTTTGATAAAGAGATATGGGATTTTGCAAAGGCAAACAACTATGTGATCATTACGAAAGACTATGATTTCTCTGACATGAGCCACTTACATGGTTGTCCTCCAAAAGTGATAAAGTTAAATTGCGGCAATAAAACCACAGGTTATATCAGCGATACCTTAATTGGCAAAAAGGAATTGATACACCAATTTGTAGATAGCAGCAACTGTTACATGGAAATTTTTTAATCCCTCCGTTGTTCCAGATGTTAGCGTAGCGCATCTGGAACGCATAATAAATTCCGTCTCCGACGGCCTTCAAACCTACTAAAGCCAAAAAACGAACTGGCGCGAGTCTGTAGCCAAGCCATGCGCATAGCCGACTCGTGTCTCTAAAATATCCTCAATCTGCGACTGGAAACTAATAACCCTTCTTCCCTCCACTATAAGTCCGAACAACCTTCACCCCCAGCAACTCTCCCTCCGGCAACACCATCAAATCCTTATCCAGAATAACAAAATCCGCTTTCTTCCCTACTTCAATACTTCCCACTTCTTTCTCCAGGAAATCAGCCTTCGCCGCCCATATTGTCATTCCCCGTATCGTTTGCTGTCGGTTCAGCGCATTCTCCATCTGAAAACCACCCGCAGGAAATCCCTTACTATCCTTCCGCACCACCGCCGCATAAAATGTCTTGGACGGCGAAATATCTTCAACAGGAAAATCAGTGCCAAGCGCTATCCATCCGTTTTGCTGCAACAGTTGTTTATAAGCATACGCACCCTTCATCCGCTCGGCACCTGTACGATCCCCCGCCCAGTACATATCGCTCGTAGCATGCGTCGGCTGCACAGAAGGTATTACAGAAGTTTTACCAAACAGCTCAAAATCATGTTCATTCACCACCTGTGCATGCTCCACTCTCCAGCGCTTATCATTCTTGCCCTTCAGGTATTTGTTGTACACAGTAAGTATCATGCGGTTGCCGCTATCCCCTATGGCGTGTGTGCACAACTGGAAGTCCGTATTAATAAGCATTTGAGCCAGCGAGTCATAATGGCTTTGTTTGCTCAGCAGGAACCCGCTCCATCCCGGCTTGTCGTTGTAGGGGGCCAGCAGGCAAGCCCCCCTGCTGCCCAGCGCACCATCAGCATATGCCTTTATCCCTTTCACATAGAGCCTGTCTGTTTTATACGGCCCGCGGCTCAGGTACCTGCTGAAGTTTTCCGTATTATCACTCAGCATCACATACAGCCGCATCATTAATTTACCTTCCTGCTGCAGCGTATCAATCGCAGCCACATCATTATACATCAGGCCACAATCAGTGATAGTAGTCAGCCCCTGTGCGAAGCAATTTTTCTGTGCTGCCAGCAGCCATTTTTCATAGTCTGCCTTTGTTGGCTTCGGTATGACTTTCGTTACCAGTTCTACAGCATTATCTATTAGTAGCCCTGTAAGCTCGTATATCATCGGTGGTTGAGGCCGTTTCTCCGGGTGATAATATGGCGTTCTCACCCCGATCTCTCCGCCTGCTATCTTCTGCTCCGGTGTTATTCCCGCCAGTTGCAGTGCTTTCGCATTAGCTATCGCCGCATGCCCGTCCACGCGCTCCAGCAGCACAGGCTTATCAGGAAACAGCACATTGAGCGTATCATTAAATGGATATTTTTGCCCCGGGAATTTATTCTGGTCCCATCCCCTGCCCCTTATCCATTTCTCTTCCGGATGTTCTTTCACAAATGCCATGACCCGCACTACAACCTCATCCCAGCTCTTGCAGTCATACAGGTTCACTTCAAACAGCGAACGCCCATATCCCACAAAGTGCGCATGCGCATCTATAAAACCGGGGTATACCGCCATGCCATGCGCATCCACAACACTATCCCCTGCATACAACTTCAATATATCCTCATTATTTCCTACGGCTACTATCTTACCATCCTTCACCGCAAACGCCTCTGCCACATGAAACCCGCTGTCGACCATATACACCTTCCCGTTATGCAATACCAGGTCCACACGCTGCTTATTATTGCAGGCACATACAAATAAGACAAGCAAAACAAGCAACGATTGGCGATATGCAGTTTTACACTTCATGGAAAAACTTTTGGCTTTTGACTTTTTACTTTTGACTTATCTACTGGTATTGTATATAAATCGGCCGTGGATACAGCTTCAGCACATCTTCCGGCGTCATCATCTTTTTATAAGGCGGCGTTATGATATCGTTCTTGTAAAACAGTTTGAACCCTGTAAACTGCACCGGTTCATTCACCTCTGCAAGTTTGTAGGAGTTCACCTTCTTCGCAGGAAAGCCCCATCCGTCCATATCCATCACGGTCTGCACTTCTGGGCGCAACGCTATCTGTTTATACCCAGTCACCATGTTAATGGTAAACCTGTGCACCACCAATATCTTCGGCGGCAGGTTATTATCCTTCACCAGCTTTGCAAGGTATTGCGATACATAATTGATATCAGCGGCATCAAACGTCCCTATGATGCTCCCCGGCACACGACCTGTCTTCATCGAGAACTCCGGGTCTATAGCCAGGTGCACATTCGGCATCTTCAGGTATTGTTCCAGCATAGGTATCTCTGTATGCACATTGCTCCACCCTACCTGCACATCAAGAAATACTACTCCGTTTACTTTCTTTGCAAGCTCTATCGCTTTGTCTATCTGCGTAAATGGCATCCGCAATATGTACTTGCCACCCTTCCCCGGCTTCGATTGCGCGGTCACCGCTATATAATGTATGGCTGGTATCACTGGTGTTTTCGGATCCGCGTCTTTCCATTTTTTTACCTCTGCCATCAGGCGTTTCAGCATCTCATCAGGTGGGTATTCGCCCAGCACACCCATGTGTGTAGAATAAAAATTCCCGTAGTACGCCACTATCCTGTTCATAGGCAGCAAAGCGCCACCCAGCGGGAAATGATCTTTCACCGGCCATTTCGCCGATGCCGAATCATGCACCAGCCGCATCATAGCGGTGTTGTATAATGTGGTATCTAACAATACTGGTTTCGGGGGCTCCGGTTTTACCTGGGTTACTTTGGTCGTTGTATCTCCTTTGGAAGCAATTGGGGGTTGTTTCTTCTTGGCACTGCTGGCGCTGTTACACGCTATTAAAAGGAAAAATAAAGAGCAGGAAATTAAACTAACAATTCTTTTTTTCAGAATATCCATCCGTTTTTATGCCAATGTACACCTTTCCCCTCCCTCCCTGTTATTTTGTTATTCACATATACACAACATCCGCGCAGGCAACTCTTTAGACTTTAGACTAAAGACTTACGACTAAAAAACTAATAACTACTATACGGATTACTATCCTTGCGGAAATCGCCTCTTTTCCAGGCTTCGAAGAATTCACCCCAGGCAAGCGGGTTAAGGATATTCATTGGTGGCTGCTGGCCATAGTATACTGCCTCGCGTGCCTGCTGCTGCATCAACCGCGCCTGCGACTCCCGCCCATCACGCGGCAAGGTATAGGCGAGTGCACGCAATATATACGCGTCCGTATTTCTGCGGGCACGCTCATAATTATCACTGGGTATGCGCCAGTGCACAAATGCATAGTTGAATTCCTCCCTCGTAGGCAGTGGTCTTATAATGGTCTCCGGCAGGTAAAAAGTATCCTGCACCATCAGTTGTATCAGCGAATAGTATTCCCCTTTCAGGTCCTTAGGCACTACAAATTCCTTTGGCCGGAAACCGATACAGCTGAATTGCAGCGTATCGCCCTTATAGCATACCAGTGAAAACACCCCCGTATATTCCGATTCCACACCACGGTTCTTGTTTTTTACCAATATGGTCACATCCGGCACCGCACGCAGGCTGTCTGCCGTCATGGTCACCCCGTCTATCTGTACCACATTTTCAAAGCTGGTTTGCGCATACGAGTGGAAAACCGCAAGTAAACAGCAAAACGATATAAGGCAATATGGTAAACACTTCAACCTCATGTATTGTAAAGTTACATTCTTTAAATAAAAACCGGAGGTTTTAGCCCCGAAAACATATCATCAAAATTTTCAACTTTTATTACCCGGGGTATAAAAAAATGAACTTTTTAACCAATTGACCATTTAACCTTTTAACCAATTAACCATTTAACCAATTAACCTTTTAACACTTTAACCTTTTAACCAATTAACTCTTTAACCCTTTAACTAATAATCCACACAAAGTAAAGCCTGTTTAACGTACTTTTGCGCCGTACACAACGTACTTTAACAAAGGTTTATATGATAACCAAAGAAGCGGTAATAGCAGCATTGAGCGAGGTGCAGGAACCCGATCTGGGCAAGGACCTGGTAACACTTAATATGGTGAAAGACATAGAGATAGAAGGTAAGAACATTTACTTCACTGTGATACTTACCACACCTGCGTGCCCACTGAAAGACATGATCGAGAAGGCCTGTGTGAATGCCATTCATCTCCTCGTAGATAAAGAAGCGGTAGTAAAAGTGCACATGACCTCTAACGTTACCAACAACCGTAAGGATAATAAATCAGTGCTGCCCGGCGTAAAGAATATCATCATGGTAGCTTCCGGCAAGGGGGGCGTTGGTAAATCTACCGTTGCCGTAAACCTCGCCATTGGCCTTGCACAGGAAGGTGCTTCAGTAGGCCTGCTGGATGCAGACATTTACGGTCCATCCATTCCTATTATGCTCGGCCTCAGGGACGAGCGCCCAAAGATGACCGAGATCAACGGTAAAGGTATGATCGTGCCCCTCGAGCGCTATGGTATCAAAGCTATGTCCATTGGGCTGCTTATAGATGAAAAACAAGCCGTGATATGGCGCGGTCCCATGGCCAGTTCGGCATTAAAACAGTTCATTTCAGATGTATACTGGGAAAACCTCGATTACCTTGTCATAGACCTGCCTCCGGGCACAGGGGATGTACACCTTACCATGGTCCAGACCGTGCCGGTAACCGGTGTCCTGATAGTGTCTACGCCACAGGCAGTAGCCGCTGCAGACGCCCGCAAGGCCATCATGATGTTCAAACAACCCCAGATCAACGTCCCTATACTCGGAATTGTTGAAAATATGGCTTATTTTACGCCGCAGGAGCTCCCTGAAAATAAATATTATATTTTTGGGAAGGGCGGTGCAAGGAAAATGGCAGAGCAGTTCGAACTGCCCTTCCTCGGAGAAATACCAATTGTGCAGAGCATTCGTGAAGGGGGTGACAAAGGCATACCTGCAGTTGTGGATGATGAACCGGTAGCTAAGAACGCCTTTATCAACCTGGCAAAGAGAGTGGCGCAGAATATCGCCATCCGCAATGCCAGCATGGAACCAACGAAAGTGGTGCAGATGAACGCTTAAAAAATACGGAAACGCTATATTATAACAAACTTCAGACTAAAATAAATACCAAAACACACTTTAGACTTTAGACTTGCTACTTTAGACTAAAACAATTAAACACGAAAAAATATGAAACAAATCTTTTCCTCCTTATTGATGCTGCTTTTCTTACAGCCCGCTATAGCTCAGAGAAAGTTTAACAAAGCGCACGATCCCTTACAGATAGCTACAGTAAAGGTCTACGGAGGAAGTTTTGATATGGGTGATGACAGCGGCGCTATCGACAGGCGCCCTGCACATACCGTAAAGCTTAAGGATTTCAACATGGGCGCATACGAAGTATCGCAGGACCAGTGGGCATCCATAATGGACAATAACCCCTCGGTTTACGACTGTGGCGAGTGCGCGGTGACCAATGTAAGCTGGGACGACGTACAGAAGTTCATAGAAAAACTCAATACCGCTACCGGCAAGCATTACCGCCTGCCTACGGAAGCAGAGTGGGAATATGCTGCGCGCGGTGGCAATAACGAAAAACTGGTAACTAACAGGGACATCATTGCTCGCGGTGGTGTTAACGAACTGCTCATAGAAGACAAGAATAAGAGGATACCGGAAAAAGATAAGACCGGTGATAAATACAGCGGCAGGAAGAATGCACCGCAAACTGTTGCCTGGTTCGATCGCAACTCAGAAGACCATGTGCATCCTATTGGCCGCAAACAACCAAACGACCTCGGCATCTACGACATGTCCGGTAATGTAGAAGAATGGTGCAGCGATTTCTACGCGAAAAACTATGGTACCCGTGGCGATGTTGAAAACCCACAGGGCCCTTCAGGCGGCAGGTCTCATGTAGTGCGCGGCGGTTCATGGGCCAGCACCAAAGAAGAGATCAGCGTTACCCGCCGTGCGGCATACACGCCTGATACTAAAAACAACTCACTCGGTTTCCGCCTTGTTGAGGATGCTAAATAACTTTTGCTAGGCGCAAAGAACTTCAGATCAAGTTAAAGAAGTTGAGTATACATCATTCTGTAAAGCCCCTTTAGGGGTTTGGGGTGAGACCTCTACTCCCCCAGCCCTATTGTCTGGTGCAGCGCAGGTATCTCAATATCCGTAAATCCCTTTTTCAACAACTTTTCCCTGAAGGCTACCTGTACTTCATATTCCCCATGCACAAGGAATAGTTTACGCACCTGCCGCGCATCCTGGCAGGCCAGCCATTGGCTCAGGTCGTCATAATCACCATGCGCGCTTAAACTTGTGATAACGCCTACCTCTGCGGTTACATCATGTGGTTCGCCATAGATGGTTACATGTTTTGCGCCTTCGCGCAGCAAGCCGCCGAGTGAATGAGGTTCACAATACCCTACTATGAGTATCGTGTTTTTACTATTGTCTATGTTGTGTACAATATGGTGTTTTACACGCCCCGCTTCCGCCATACCCGATGCCGATATAATAACACAGGGCTCTTTCACCGAGTTAAGCGCTATCGACTCTTCCGATGTGCGTGTATAGATCAGGCCCGGAAATGAGAATACATCATCATCCTTCTTCAGCAAAGCCTGCACCTCTTTATTAAAACATTCAGGATGGTGTTTTACGATCTCTGTGGTCTCAATAGACAAGGGGCTGTCTACATAGTAATTAAGCTTTGGAAGGCGGCGCTCATTATCCAGGCGGTTCAGGAGGTATAATAGCTCCTGGGTGCGCCCTACACTGAATGCCGGTATGATCAGCTTGCCACCCTTGCCCAGGCACGTATCCGTTATGAACTTGAGCAGCTTGTCTGTGGCTGGGGTAATATGATCATGTAATTTATCACCGTACGTAGATTCAATGAGAATATAGTCCGCTTGTGGAAAAGCCTCGGGCGATTTTAATATCAGGTCATTATACCTGCCTACATCTCCGCTGAAGGTAAGCCGCACCTCTTTCCCGTTCTCCCTTATTTTCAGGTTCACAGATGCTGCACCCAGTATGTGCCCGCAATCTTTATACAGCAACTCTATATCATCGTCTATTTTTGTTGGCTGGTCAAAAGGCACCGTCTGAAACAGCGGGAATACATTATTCGCATCTTCCTCGGTATATAATGCTTCCACGGGCTCCCTGTTCTGTTTGGCGTGGATCTTGTTTATGTGCATTACATCACTCTCTTGTATATGCGCAGAATCTAGCAGCAGTATTTTAGCCAGCTCTTCGGTTTGAGGGGTGCAGAATATTTTCCCTTTATACCCATCCTTCACCAGCTTCGGCAACAGACCTATATGGTCTATGTGTGCATGGGATATGATCACATAATTGATCTCACTCGGCTCAAAACCCCATTGGCTGTTTAACTCGAGCGTTTCCTTACCTAGTCCCTGGAACATACCACAGTCCAGCAATACATTTTTATTGGGATTAATATGCAGCAGGTGCTTAGAGCCCGTTACTGTTCTTGCAGCACCGTGAAAGGTTATCTTCATTATCTGTTCTTTTGACTTTTTTATAAAAACGAAAGCTAAAAGTAACAAATAAACAAAGACTTATCTTCGGAAGCCAGGCATTTAAAAGAACCGCTATATAAAAGCCGTATAGCACTGTTTTATTAGTAGTTTATTACGAAATCATTTTTTATATTGAATTTAGTAATGGAAAAAATAAAATAGATTACTTTAGCACCATAGGATTTGATTACTAATTTCGGATAGATATAATTCGACTTACAACATACCACAATAACATGCATATAAGGATTGTTTTACCGGCATATAACGAGGAGGAATCTTTACCCCCACTGCTGCAAAGGATAAATGATGCCTACAATCTTTTTAAATGGGATGCCAGTGTGCTCGTGGTTAATGATGGCAGCAAGGACAATACGTTGAATATCGCCCGCAATTTCAAATCGGATATCCCTATTGATGTATTGGACATACAACCCAACGGTGGCCTTGCAGGTGCTATTAACAAGGGGATCCGTAAAGCCATCGAAGGTCTTAAAGACACAGATATAGTCATAACTATGGATGCCGACGATAGCCAGACACCCTTTCTCATACAGCGTATGGCATTGCAGATAGCCGAGGGCAGCGATCTCGTTATCGCCTCCCGCTACCAGCCCGGTGCCCGGATAAAAGGCCTGAAACGATCGCGGAAATTTTTTAGCTGGGCTGCCGGCTTATTATTCCGGGTAATGGTGGGCTTTGAAGGTATTAAGGACTATACTTGCGGCTTCAGGGCATACCGCGTAGATATGCTCAGGAAAACCATCGCATTCTACGGCGATAAGTTCATTACCCAAAAGGGATTTGGTTGTATGGTCGAGGTGCTGCTGAAAGTAGCCAGCCAGAGCGCCACAATGAATGAGGTCCCGATGATACTGCGTTACGACCTGAAGCAAGGCGAATCTAAAATGAACGTCCAGAAAACAATGAAGCAAACCCTTAAGTTGCTTATCAGTTATAAAACCGGAAAACTGAACCCTTAACAGAGCAGATAATTGCTTCCTTATGATCAACTCCGGCATGGCAAAAAAAATAAACCTTTTTGTGCTGTTAACCTGCATAATATTAACAGTAGCGCTATGCCCAAAGAAAAAAATATACTACGATGAGCCCTACCAGGTAATGGCTTCAAACGGGATCACCAATGCAAATGTTGGTAAATTCACCGCGATGGGCACATTCACTTCTGCAGCTCTTGATAGTGAAAACACGCTCCGCAATGTCTTTAACTTAAGTGACGATAGCATACACTATGTTTTACTGCACGGTATCACTTCGATCTTCGGAAACGACCTTAAAAACTATGTCGCTTTCTCGTTGTTTTGGGCTATACTATCCCTGGTTGCTTTCTATTTTTTATGTCGGGATCTCGTCGGGAATAATATTTTCACAGCATTAGCCATAATTATCTTTTTCACCAATTTCCAGTTCTTAACACAGGCCTATTCTATCCGGCATTACATAATGGGCTTGTTCTTTGCAGTCCTTTCTGCTATATACTTTTTCAAGTATTATCTCGGCGGTAAAAGTGCAAAGAACATGTTACTCCTTGGCCTGTATAGCGCCATCGGCATCATTTCCCATTATTTTACATGCTACATCGTTTTGATCTATGTGGTGGCAATTTTATTGGATGAAAAGTTAGCATTCTTTTCTAAAAAAAATATGCTGGCATTGAGCTTCCCGCTCATATCCCTATGCATATATTTCTACTATAACGGCAGCCCTTTTCACAGCCACGATCACTATCAATCTTATATCGAAAGCCAGAACATGACGGTAAACAGGAACTTTAGCCCGCTAAATGAATTTTCACTATTCCTGAAGAGTATTGCAGTCAATTTCCAGGTATTTTACCCGCTTTTTAAAGACCTCTTTATTATCAGGGTGTCCTCCGCATTATTACTATTGATCTCATTCTTGTACTGTTTGACAAAAACGCCTGCGAGCACTCCCGGGAGAAAGAAAATACAACTTGCTTTTGCCATGGGTATCATCAGTTGCTTTTTTCTCGCGTTTATGGCTGTGAAAACCCACAACAACATGTTATTCAGTTATCGGTATTTCCTGTTCAGCATACCTTTTTGTTGCATTTTCATTACCTTATTCTTTCAGAAACTATTTGAAGACACTCGTTTTTATATAGCGCTGAAGATTGTTGTCTTACTCGTTTTTATTTCCCCTGGATTATTCAAATTCGCCGCTATTCACCTGAAGAACAGGAACAATTACGATCTCGAGACCAATCACCTCCAGGTAATAGATGAGATAAAGAAAAAAGATGTTTACAAAATAGAAGTACCCGGCACAGTGGATGCGGTATTTATCAACAGTCTCCGGCCAGCCGGCCATAACATCACTTATGTCGTAAACCAAAAAACAGACACTGCTACATTGTATTATACGAATGGAATTGAAAAAATACGCTTGGTACAAAATTCATTGATAGCATTGTATTAAAATAAAAAATGAGCTTAAATCAGCAAACTACAACATGATCAGTGCAGGCCTTGTTAAAAAAATAAATATCCTCTCCCTGCTTATAGCCATAGCTGCTGTAGTGTTGTTGCCGTTGAAAAAAGAAATATGGTACGACGAGTCGGTCTCCATTCTCTGCAGCAAAGGCATTACTTACGACACGCATGATCTCTTTGCCGGCTCAGCCATGATCAATGGATTGGCCATTGAGCAACTTAACACGCCGCACAATGTATTTAACGCTACCGTGGCAGATAATGGCAATAGTTTCCTGTTCAACATCTGCCTGCACTGGCTGGCTCCACTGGCTGGTAATAGTATCCCGGCATACATGCTGCTCTCTAAATTATGCGGCATTGCTACATTGCTGGCCTTTTTTGTTTTGTGCAACCTCTTTCTGAAAGACAGTCTTTTCACCGCTATTGCCATACTATTGCTCGCTGCCGATATCAATTTTATGGGCATGAGCCACGAAATAAGAGCTTATGCCATGGGCTCTTTGTTCACTACACTTGCAGGCATATACTATTACAAATTCACGTACGAGCGCGAAAAACCCATTTACATTTTTCTCCTCAGTCTTTTTTGTGTCGCCGCTGTATTATCACACTACTTAAGCCTGTATGTTATTCTCGTTTTTCTTGGCTGTCTTATTCTGACTAAAAAGACTTCCTTGGCTTCTGTTAAGAATATCATCGCATTGATAATACCCATAGCCGTCATTGTGGTATACTTTTATTTCTCTTACATCGGCCTCAAATATATGAGCGCTCAAAATGCGGCCATCACCCACAGGGCGGCAGCGAAAGGCTTTTCCTTTCTCCATGTACTTTTAAGGAGTATGGCCCTTGGTTCCACTGATTTCAGTGTAGTCTTTTCTGCATTC
>CAIJNJ010000428.1 GCA_903821975.1 uncultured Bacteroidota bacterium | reverse complement strand
GGTTTGTCGGCAAAGAGGGCTTTTGTTCTGCCCCATGTATCCTTAAAAAATTCCGAGAAACGGTAATGGTTCAGATCAGCTTCGGTATTCCACATACTGTAGGTGAAGAACGCATTTTCATGTGTGCTGTCCTGCCACAGCTCCAGGTGGGTGCAGCCGGGGAAGCTCCTGATGGTTTGTTTACGTTCATGGAAAAGAGCGGTAAATTCATTTACCGCTTCCGGCCGGAATGTCATTTGAACTAAGCGTACTATCATTCGAATAAGATCTTTATATCGTTATGTTTGCCATCGAGCCTGAGGCCGAAGAGGCTGGCGGCCTTTCCCCGGTTGATACATATTTCGAGGTAGCCGTTGCTGTTGAAGCGCCCTAATTTATATCCTTCCCGCACATCGTGGTAGCTGTTGCTTATCTCCTCTATTTCTTCCATGCCCATGAATACGAGACGAAATGCACGCCCGTTCCTATATCCTTCAAATTGATCGCGGGTAATGTTTATGACCACGTTCTCATAATGGTCTATGTGTATGACCTCGCAGAGAACGGTATTGCCTGTTACAGATGGGGCCGTCTTTTTAGTCGTCTCTTTTAATTTCAACCCGGGCAGATTTAATGCCCCGGCTTGTTTTGACTGCAGTGAATCAACTATGCTGCCGGCAGTAGTGAGCCAATCGGTGTATGTATTTTCCTTTGCAATTTCAAAACACTGCCACGCATCATATGTGACAGCGCCAAGCGCTAAAGGGAGCAGGCCGTTATCGGGAGACAAAAAATAATGACCGTTATATGCACACAATGCCAGCCGGGGCGATGATTCTGAAAAGAGATCGAACAATAGAACATGGCATGTACCTACCGGAAAATTTTTGTATGCCGAGGTAAGTAAGTATGCTGCCTGCCGCGTATGGAATGGCTTAACCTCGTGGCTGATGTCTATGATGGGCAGACCCGGAGCACGTTGCATCAATATACCCCTGGCAATAGCTACCGAGGCATCCTGCAGGCCAAAATCCGAGAGTAATGTGATACAGCCCATAATATTAAATCAAAAGTAAAAAGTAAAAAACCAAAAGTGGGGCGGATTGTGCTTTCTTTCTTTATATACAAAAGTACGTTGCAAAAGGCAAAGCCGTCATGAGGTTTATTTTGAGGCCTTTTGCAATTATTTTCTTCTTCGTCCGTTATCAATGCAGTTTGTTATTTTTACACCAAAAGCACGGAATGCGTTTTAAAGCATCATATATAATAATCCTTATCACAGCAGTGTTTATCACTTTGATGGGTAACTCCTGCAAGAAAGTAAAGACACAAACCGTGGGCGGTGTGCTGAAATTTTCTGTGGATACGCTTAAGTTTGATACCATATTTACGGCCGCAGGCAGTTTTACCACTGGCCTGCTCATATATAACCCGCAGGATGAGGAAATAGTGATCAGCTCGGTGAAGCTGCAGGAAGGGACCAACTCCTATTTTCACCTTAATGTAAATGGCTTTGCGGGCAACAATGTTACCAACCTGAAAATAGCCCCGCACGATAGCATGTATGTATTTGCCACGGTGGACATAGACCCCAATAATAAACTTACACCATTCATTGTCACAGATTCGCTGGTTGCCACGCTGAATGGCAGGCCATTTTACCTGCCCTTTACTGCGTTTGGCCAGAACGCGCATTACATCATAGACAGCGCACTTACCGTGAACGCTAAATGGACCAAGGACCTGCCGTATGTGATCATATGGACAGGCGATACTTCAAAACCGAGGGGGGTGCAGATAAATCCCGGTATACAGCTTACACTGCAAGCAGGCTGCCGTGTATACATGCACCAGAATGCGAGTATGACCGTGTTTGGGTCACTGGTATCAAACGGCACCAAGACCGACAGTGTGGTTTTCCAAGGCGACAGGTTAGACAGGGCTTACTTCGGATATATAGGCTATCCGGGTGAGTGGGGCGGCCTGTATTTTGACTCAAAAAGCAGCGGCAGCAAGCTTACCAATACCATCATTGAGAATTGCGGGAACGGAAATCTTGGTATAGCCGCCGCAATATGGGTGGCTATTGACTCTGTAAATAACAGTGCAAGTCCGCAGTTGTCTTTGAATAACTGCATTATCCAGAATTCTTATGGTTATGGTATCTACAGTTTTGGCGGAACTGTGGTGGCATCTAATTGCCTGTTAAATACAACGGGCCAGCAGGCGCTGGCAATAGTGCTGGGTGGTAATGATTCATTTACCAACTGCACATTTGCCAATTACGGTACGGCCGCGGTAAGCCATGCAGCGAATGGTACAGTGGCTATACTTGATTATTTCTGGGATGGTAACCCACGTGACCCGACTTACTATGCAAACCTGAATGCTGTGCTGCGTAACTGCATTGTTTACGGATCGCTGGATAGTGAGATAGTGTGCGATACCGCACATAGCCCGGCAGGTACACAGGCGCGGGTTTATGCAGATCATTGCCTGCTGAAAATGGGAACGATACGGGAGCCATTTATGCAGTCTGCCGGTACCCTCTTTAACCGGGACCCGATGTTTAAAAATACAGCGAATGGAGATTTTCATTTAACTACGGGATCGCCGGCGATAGAAGCAGGAACTCATGTACCAGGTATCGGCAGCGATCTGGATGGCACAGGATGGACAGACCCTATGGATATAGGATGCTATAAAGGCCCATGATAATAGAGTAAACTTAAATGCTGAACACTATCTTCCCATCCACGCCATAGCGTTTTTGAACAACAGCTTTTCTTTTATTTCCGGCGAATAGTCCATGCTTTCTATCAGCTTGCCTGGGTAATGCTCGCCAAGCGGGAAGGGATAATCGCTGCCCATGCATATTTTGTCATGGCCCATTACGTCGATTACAAAGTCGAGCGCCTTAGGGTCATGCACAAGGGCATCGATCCAGAATTTACCGATATAATCACGCGGATTTTTTTGGTTGTCGATAGCGCACAGATCGGGGCGAACATTGAAGCCGTGTTCTATGCGGCCGATGGTAAGGGGGAAACTGCCACCGCCGTGTGCAAATGCAACTCTTAATTTAGGGAACCGCTCAAACACGCCGCCAAATATCATGGAGCATATGGCACGGCTGGTTTCCGCGGGCATGCCCACGAGCCATGGCAACCAGTATTTCTGCATTTCTTTTTCACCCATCATTTCCCAGGGGTGTACGAAGATGCCGCAGCCCAGTTGCTCTGCTGCCTCCCAGAAAGGCATAAAAGATGGATCGCTGAGATTTTTAGTGTTGATGTTAGAGCCTATCTCCACACCGGGCATTTTCAGTTCTTTCACGCAGCGCTCCATTTCTTTTATGGCGGTATCGACATCCTGCATGGGTATGGTGCCGATGCCGATAAAGCGTGTGGGATGATGATCTACACACTGAGCAATGTGGTCATTGAAAAAGCGCGATGTTTCCAGCGCATGCTCCGGCTTTGCGAAATAGTTGAAGAGCACAGGAATGGTAGACAGCACCTGCATACCCACAGATGTCATATCCATTTCTTTAGTGCGCACATGCGGGTCCCAGCAGTTTTGTTCTATCTCGCGAAATACCTTGTCGCCCTTTATCATCTGCGCGCAGCAGGGCTTGTGGTGCTCCAGCCTGATGAACTCGCCGTACCCGAACTTCTGAAACCAGTTGGGGATATGCTCCGGCATTATGTGGGTATGGATGTCTATTTTAAACCCCTGACCCCTAAAGGGGGACGTACTATCAGACTGTGTCAAAGTTTTCAGCATTGTAGATTAATGAAGCAAAAAAATCAAAAAAGTATAATTGCTATAAAAAAGCTTTTCAAACATACAAAAGTTGAAAGGCTATTCTCCAGTGAAGCCCCTTTAGGGGTTTGGGGTGCCGATCGCCTGTTCCAGGTCCTTAATAATATCTTCTACGTTTTCAATGCCCACACTCATTCTTATTAATCCATCAGTGATACCGAATTCCAGTCTTTTTTCACGGGCTACACCAAGATGGGTGGTGGAGGCGGCATGAGAAACAAGCGTATCGCAGGTGCCAAGGGATACTGCATTGGTGCAGACCTTTAGTTTGTTGATAAAATTCACACCGGCATCAAAGCCACCCTTCAATTCAAAGCTGAGCATGGCGCCGGCATGCTTCATTTGTTTTTTGCACATTGCATGGTCGGGGTGGCTGGGCAGCCCCAGGTAATTCACTTTTGAAATACCAACATTACTCTCGAGATATTCCGCCACTTTTTGCGCATTGATGCAGTGGCGCTCCATGCGCAGTCCGAAGGTGCGCAGGCCATTGGTAAGCAGGAATGCCTCAAATGCATTACTGTTACCGCCAAGCAACCTGTGCATTTTGGTGATGCTTGTGCTCATCTTTTCTATATCCTTGCCTATCATGATGCCGCCTATGAGTGTGCCGTGGCCGTTGAGGAATTTTGTAGTGGAGTGCATTACATAATCCACATCATAACGAAACGGCTGCTGCAGGTAGGGTGTAGCAAATGTATTATCAACACAGACTGTGAGGCCATATTTTTTGCCAAGGGCAGCAAGCGATTCAAGGTCCACGCATTGCAGGGTAGGGTTGGCGGGGGTTTCTATGTGCATGAGCTTTATGCCCGTGTCTGCTTTCAGTGCGGCCTCTACTTTACTGAGATCGTGGAAGTCAATGATGAACGCTTCGATGCCAAGGTCGGGTAATATTTTTTCTACAAGCTCATGCGTGCCGCCGTAGAGCGAATAGTGAGTGATGATCTTTTGCCCGGCTTTGATATTGCTGAGCAGCATAGTGCACATAGCCGACATGCCGGAAGAGTGCAGCAAGGCTTTTAACTGCAACGGATTGCCATCCTTACCTTTCAGTCCGTATGCTTCCAGCAGGGCTATTTTTTCTTCGGCCTCAGTTATTGTGGGATTGCCCCAGCGGCCATAGATATACCCTTTCTCATCTCCCTTGAAGACATCGATAGCCTGCTCGGCGGAATCAAAAGTATAAGTGCTGGAAGCATATATAGGGGTGAGGTGTGCCCGGTTGCTTTCCGGGGTATGCCCGCCGCGGATACAAAGTGTATCGAACCCGAAAGAAATATTTTTATCAGCCATTTTATACTTTAATTTAGCGTAAAGTTACAATTTACCATGAAGGAATTACTGCTGCAATATGCCCAATATAATGTATGGGCAAACAAACTGATAATTGACACCTTGCTGAAGCTGGAAGCTGGCGCGACAGAAAGGGAGATCGTAAGTAGTTTTTCATCCGTGCGTGCAACGGCAGCGCATATATGGAGTGCTGAGTACATCTGGCTGCAGCGGCTGCAACTTGCAGAGCACCCTGTGTGGGAGGGGGATTCTACGGTTTCCTTTGAAGAGATAGCGACCAAATGGCAGCAGGTATCGGCATCGCTGGTACAATTTGTGGAGAAACAGTATGACGATAAGGCCTTCGAACACGTGCTGCAATTTTACGACCGCCAGAAAGTATCCTATAAAATGCCTGTATTCCAGGTATTGCAGCATGTATTTAACCACAGCACTATGCATCGCGGACAACTAATAATGATGCTGCGGCAACTGGGTGTAACGAAGATACCCGGCACAGATTTCATTGGGTTTGCACGTGGGAAATGACGGCCATCACGGCTGCGCATATGCGGCAGCCATAATAAAATTACTATCCGTCAATGTTTTGAGAAAAGCAACTATATGGGCCTTTTGTGTTGTCGTCATCGCATTTGCGGCGGTAAAATGCTGCATGGTAGTGTCCAGGTTAGGGCTGGACTGGTTAACGGATTTGTTATAAAAATTCACAACGTCTTCAAGGGTAGCAAAGCGCCCGTCATGCATATATGGTGCTGTTTGTGCAATATTGCGTAGCGTGGGTACTTTAAACTTTCCATAGTCGACTGCTTTATGCGTGAATTTTGCAAGTCCGGAATCAGATGGTAAGAGGTCAAGGCCGTTATTACGGAATGAACCGTCTGTAAATAAACCATAGGTATGGCAGCCGGTACAATGAAATACCTGGAATAGCTCATAACCATCTGCTTCATCGGGGGTTAGTGTATTGCCATGAAGATAGATATACTGGTCGTAGCGGGAATTAAAAGAGATAAGCGTCCGTTCGAACTGTGCGATAGCTTTTACAATAAGGTTGCTGTCAATGATCCGTGTGCCAAATGCCTGGAAAAACAATTCGGGATAAGCATTGCTTTGCTGCAGGCGCTGCATCACTACCGGCCATTTATTAGCCATTTCAATAGGGTTCGTCACGGGGTCGTGCGCCTGTCCTTCTAATGACGACCTTCTGCCATCCCAGAAAAAACGGTCTCCCCATGCGGGGTTTATAATAGCCATTGCATTACGTGAACCGAATGTACCATTAGTGCCCTGGCTGAATTGCCGGGCGTCGTCAAAAGAGTTTGCTTGTTTGTGGCAACTGCCGCAATTCATGGTCATGTCATTGCTCAGCATTTTTTCATAAAAAAGCTGCCTGCCAAGTGTAACGCCCTGGATAGTTGTGGGATTATCCGTGGGAATAACAGGTGCATTTGTGAAGGTGGTTACAAAATCAGGATAGTGCAGATCATAAGGTGTTGGGCTGTATGGTATTTGCGGGGAGTGTTCCTTACATGCCAGGAAGGTAAAGACGGCAACCAGTATATATAGGGCAAAGTATTTTTTTGTCATGACTGCAACTTCATCCAAAGTTACAAATATCTGCCTATAACCCGGTACTTATGATGTTTTTATAAGCAGCATAAGGCACTATTATACCGAAACATAGATTGGCGGGGTATTAAGTATACGCCCATGCCTGCTTTTTCTTATTTTTATGAAATTCTATGAAGGCAGCTAATACGAAATGGG
>CAIJNJ010000427.1 GCA_903821975.1 uncultured Bacteroidota bacterium | reverse complement strand
TTAATCTGCGCGAATTTATCGTAGTGAAAAGAATAGCCTGAATATCCAAGCCAGAAGAATGTATGAGCGAACTGTGTACCGCTTGCCAGCATATATTTCAAGTATGCTTCCACACCATACTGCGTTGTACTCCCGGAGTTCAGGTAATAGTCACCGCCAGATGAATCGCGCCGCTCTACAATTGTATTTTGCAGTTGAAACCAGAACAAGTTTACGTCAAAATATAATTGCTGCTTAATAGCATAGCCACGAAAGCCGGCTTCGTAATTCCACCCCTGTTCTGGGCTAAGAGCAAAATTCACCCGGCTACCCGTTGGTACCAGTTCACTGGTGGTTGGCGGAGAAAAACCTTTTTCAACAGTTGCATAAACAGATACATTATCAGAGAGCCTGTTCAAAATCGCCAACCGTGGTGCAAGCTGGTTGCTATACGTTTTATCCTGCGTTACAGAAGGTGCACCGGACAGTGTAGCCAGTTCAACATTCAGGCTATTAAGACTGGCGCCACCGGTAAATATCCATTTTTTAATATGCCACGATAATTGCGTGAAGCCCATTACCTGCCGGTTATTTATCTCCTGGTCTGTCTGCAAATTTTCCGGATCACCATTGACATTATTATACGTCCTGTCTTGCGCAAACTCCTGCTGTATCTCAGCCCCCGTTACCCATTGAAACAAAGACTGGCCACATGATACCTGGTAAGTAAAAACAGTACGGCCACCAAAATTTGGCTCTGATGTTCTTGAATAGTTTCTCAGGTTTGGATTCAACTGGGTTGAATAATCACCGTATAATGTTGTAGCGTTGGCCCAGTGGTCGGTAAACTGCTGTTTATAGGTAAACCCGGCAAGAAAGGTTTTCTGGTAAATTGCAGCCCTGGATTGTATTGCTCCCGGCACTGTAGCACTACCCGGCCGCGCTTCCGCCGGATCGGCATTATACTCCTGCAATGTTAACCCGCCCGGTGTCTGGTAATAAAGATCCCCATATAAGAAATGGGCGCTTAGCTCACTTTTAGCACTATGCTTCATATCTGCATCCCACGAGATCACATCATTGTGCATAGCAGATTGCTGCCGGTATCCTTCACTTGAAAGATGCTGATACCGGATAATGTTGTGCAATGCACTGTCTCCGATCCGTATTTCCGCTTCGGTGTTGCTCAGCCCATAACTGCCGCCTGTATAATTTACCTCTGCACCCGGCAGCCACTGATCCGGCATACTGCTTATGAGCAACACACCACCGGTACCGGAGCCATATAAACTGCTGCCGGGGCATTTGATTATCTCCAGCGAACTAATATTGTAAAAACCGAGCTGGTTTAAATAAGTATTTCCACTGGGGTCGGTGTATGGGATGCCGTTGTAATAAACTTTTATGTTGCGAACTCCGAAAGGAGATTCCAAAGAGCTGCCCCTGATACCAAACCGAAAGCTACCGGGCGACCGCTCTTCCATCCGCACTCCGGGTGCGGTATTTACTGCCGACAATATGTTTGTATTATTGTATTGATTGAGATCTTCGTTGCTTACAATATTTACGGCTGCCGGCAATAATAAAATAGGACCAAACTGCTCGTATGCATGTACAACCACCTCGGGTAGTAGTTTATTTGTATCGGTCGCGGGAATTATAGTAGTAGGCTGTACCGTATCGGTCTGTGCATAAATGGACTGATAGAGAAACATAGTCAATAAGAAAGTCACTACCCGTATTGTCATTTAATACCACTTTAATGCAGAATTTATTTGTCAGCTTTTATACGCCATATGGTATTCGTAACATCATCTGTTACAAGGATAGACCCGTCAGCTAGCATGGCTATATCCACAGGTCTTCCATGCACTTGGTTCTTATCCATATTTGCAATGAACCCTGTGAGAAAATCCTCTGGTTGGTCGGAAGGCTTGCCATCCCGGAACGGAATAAATACCACTTTATAGCCCTGTAATACTGAACTGTTCCATGAACCGTGCTCTGCAATAAAAGCGCCATTGTGATATTTGGCAGGAAACTCATTACGGGTGTAAAAGATCATTCCCAATGGCGCAACATGGTTACCCAGGCTAATGTCAGGAACAATTGCACTTTTTACGAGGTCTGACTGTAAAGCTTTTACCCGGGTATCGATATGCTGGCCCCAGTAACAATATGGCCAGCCATAAAAGCCACCGGGCTTTACACTTGTGAAATAATCAGGCACCAGGTGATCTCCAAGTTCATCACGCTCATTAACAGCGGCCCATAGTGTGTGTGTGCCGGGCGCCCATGCCATGCCCACAGGATTTCTGAGACCACTAGCATATGTTTTAAGGCCGGAGCCATCTTTATTTATTTCCAGGATATTGGCCCTCATTATCTCATTGGCCATACCATCCTCTGCAACATTGGTTCCGGATCCTACCGCTATGTATATCTTACTTTCATCGGCGTTTGTAATAATGTTCCTTGTCCAGTGACGGTTATGTTTACCTGCCTGCAGGTCCATTATTTTTACGGGTTTTTCGGTGATCTTTGTTTCGCCCGTCCTGTATGGGTAACGGAGCAAAGCACCTGTATTGGCTACATACAACTGATCTCCTATCAGCAGCATACCAAATGGCTGGTCCAGCCCTTCAAGAAATGTTTCTTTTACATCCGCCTTTCCACTTCCTTTTGTATCGCGAAGTAAGGTGATGCGATTAACGCTCACGTGTTTATTTTCAGATTTTGCAGCTCCCAGCACTTCCGCACCTACCTTCATCACCCCGGTCTTTATAGTGCTTGCCTCTGCTACCAGTACATCGCCATTGGGTAGCACGTATATCTTACGGGGATTTTCCAGGCCATCCGCATATTTGGTTACGGTGAACCCCGCCGGAGCTTTCGGCATTTCTCCATCCTTCCATCCTATTACATCGCTGAAGTTTTTCACTGATTTGCTCTCATAAGCCGCAGACAAAGTATCCGTCTGCGCAAACAGATGCATGGATGGAACAAGCAAAACGGTCAATAAGAAAAAATTTATCCTTTTCATGGTCATGAGTATATCGAGTTAATTATCCCGATAAAAATCATGCCTTTATAACCGTGCATAAAAAAAGCGGTAGTTTCCTATCGCTCCGGCGCTTCTGATAATATAGCCAAACGCATGATGGCTGATATCAAAGAGATCTTGATGAAGGTGGCGTAAAATATGCCCGCAATTCCTTTACCCGGTATTCAACATCAAGGAATAATGTTCCGTTAGCACTATTGCTAACATATTCATATACATCACGTGCACCGGTTAGCAGTTGATCTTTTCTATGTCCGTCATTGGATTTGTGCCCTAATTCATACAGAAGATCCCCGAAATTTCTTAAATTCTCTATGGAGAATTTTTTTTGATTCACAAGAAAATTAAGCCTTTCTTCTTTATCCATAGCAAAAAATGCTTCAAGATCAATATCAAGTTCATCCTGCGCCTGTTGCATTATATCTTTTACGGTTTCTTCAGGGAAGTTGTGCTTGTCCAGAAATTTATTGATAAGCATACCTATTATCATTCCTATCCGATCCAGTTCCCTTTTTATTTTATCCTCCTGTGCCATGTTGAAAATTACGGTTTATTGATAAAACAAAAAAGGCGACAGTCTCCTATCGCCTTTTCTCTAAATATCCATTTAGTTACCACCCCAGAAGATAAGCAAATATGAGGGGCGCCACAATAGTAGCATCACTCTCTACAATAAATTTGGGCGTATCTATGTCCAGTTTACCCCAGGTTATCTTTTCATTTGGTACGGCACCACTGTATGAACCATAAGAAGTGGTGCTATCGCTTATCTGGCAGAAATAGCTCCAGAAAGGCACATCATGCCATTCCAGGTCCTGGTACATCATGGGCACTACACATATCGGGAAGTCGCCCGCTATGCCACCACCTATCTGGAAGAAGCCTACGCCCTTGCCCGATGAGTTCTTACGGTACCACTCTGTGAGCCACATCATATACTCGATACCGCTTTTCATCGTAGATGGTTTCAGTTCACCCTTGATGCAGTAAGACGCAAAAATGTTGCCCATAGTGCTGTCTTCCCATCCCGGTACTATGATCGGGATATTCCGTTCTGCCGCTGCTATCATCCAGCTGTGCTTCGGGTCTATCTCGTAGTCTGCTTTCATCACTTCACTCAGCAACAGCTTGTACATATACTCATGCGGGAAATAACGCTCGCCTTTATCTTCTGCGTCTTTCCATATTTTATAAATGTGGCGTTGTATGCGGCGGAAAGCTTCTTCTTCAGGAATACAGGTATCCGTAACACGGTTAAAACCCTGCTCCAGCAGCTCGAACTCTTCTTTAGGAGTAAGATCGCGATAATTAGGTACACGCTTGTAATGCGTATGCGCTACAAGGTTCATAATATCCTCTTCGAGGTTAGCACCTGTGCAACTGATGATATCCACCTTACCGGCGCGTATCATTTCTGCAAATGAAATACCCAGCTCGGCAGTGCTCATAGCACCAGCCAGTGATACCAGCATTTTGCCACCTTCCATAAGGTGTGTCTCGTAACCCTTTGCCGCGTCCACAAGTGCAGCCGCGTTGAAGTGGCGGTAATGATGTTGTATAAACTGAGAAACAGGTCCTTTGTTCATTGTATATGTTTTATATTTTAGATTTCCTTAAAACTAAAAAGCAAGCAAATTACTCTGCATGCTTTTTAGATTGTTTCGTTCATTATTGCTACATGTGCATTCTATTTGCACATTCGCAAATTTTCAAATTTTCAAATTAAGACACCGCTTCGCTCTTCTTAATAAAATTCTTTACCCACTCGGTGGTAATTGACTTAGGACGCTCCAGCGGGAAGCCTAATGCCCTGTCCCAGCAAAGGCTGGCCAAAACACCAAGCGCGCGCGAAACACCAAAGAGCACTGTGTAGAACTCTTCTTCTACCAGTCCGTAATGCTTCAGCAATGCACCGGAGTGCGCATCTACATTAGGCCATGGGTTCTTGATCTTTCCGGTGCTTTCCAGTATTGGCGGTGCAACCTCATAAATGTTCCATACCGTTTTGATCGTTGGATCATCAGGGCAATGGCGTTTTGCAAACTCCATCTGAGCAGTGAAGCGTGGATCGGTTTTGCGGAGTACCGCGTGCCCATAACCCGGTACCACCTTTCCTTCTGTAAGTGTTTTATGTATATACGCGGCTATCTGTTCTTTGGTAGGCGCATCTGAATTCAGCTCTTTGCACATTTCTTCTATCCAGCGGATCACTTCCTGGTTAGCAAGGCCATGCAGCGGGCCGGCAAGACCGGTCATACCTGCGGCAAATGACAAGTACGGATCGCTAAGCGCAGAACCTACAAGGTGCGTAGCATGTGCCGATACATTACCACCTTCATGATCAGCATGGATCGTCAGGTACAGACGCATCAGCTCACGGAAGCTTTCATCTTCATAGCCAAGCATGTGCGCGAAGTTTGCACTCCAGTCCAGCATACCATCCGGCTGTATATGTTCCCCGTTCTTGTATTTACGGCGATAGATGTATGCAGCCACACGCGGCAGGCGCGCTATAAGCGTCATGGTATCTTCATAAATATAGTCCCAGTATATCTTCTTGCTGATGCCTTCGTTATATGCCTTTGCAAATTTAGATTCAGTACCTAATGCAAGGATCGCCGCGGTAAACTGCGTCATAGGGTGCGCAGATACAGGGAACGACTCTATCACATCAAAAACATAATTAGGTACGTGTGAGCGGCGCGCCCATGTAGCAGATACATGCTCTACATCTTCGTGCGTAGGCACGGCACCTATCAGCATGAGGTAAAATAACCCCTCGGGCAATGGCTCATTGCCGCCTTCTGCCTTCGGAAGTTTTTCTCTCAACTCCGGTATAGAAAATCCGCGGAAGCGAATACCCTCATTGGCATCAAGCAGTGATGTTTCCGTAACAAGACCGGTGATACCACGCATACCCTGGTATACCTGTGCAAGATCG